>NZ_JZIR02000010.1:0-85546 GCF_000961955.2 Hymenobacter sp. AT01-02 | reverse complement strand
GCCCGGGTTTCTTGTTTGTGGCCCTGTGCAAGATTTAAGCTAGCACCTGAATAACAGCTTCGGAGAACCGCTGCATTTCCTCTAGCTGCGGGCTGCACTGTAGCAAGAACAGATCTACCCCTACGGCCTCGAAGGCAGCAATGCGCTCCGCTACCTGGTCGGGGGTGCCGGTGAGGCCTGACCGAAGGCCACGGTTCGATACCGAGTAGTCTTGCAGAGAAACCTGGTTTTCGAGCTGCGTACCGGCCAGCCACTGCTGGTAGTTCTTGTAGCCAGCCGCCGAGCCTTGCACGTTGGTAATACGCTCCAGCTCCTTTTTCACTTCCTGCTCCGTGTTGCGCACAATGGAGTAGGCGGCCACGCCAAACTTCATGGGTGGCAGGCCTAGTTTTTCCCGGCGCTGGCTCAGGTCCTGAATGCGGCGGCCAATAGCCTCCGGCTCGTCGCCGTGCATTACGTAGCCGTCGCATTGCGCCGCAATAAGGTTCTTGGCCGCTTCCGACTCGCCGCCGGCGTAAATGAACGGTCGGGGGCGCGACACGGGCTTGGGCTGCAAAATAGAGTCGGTTACTTTGTAGAACTTGCCCTCGAAGGTGAAATGATCTTGCTTCCACAGGTTGTCTACCACGTGCAGCCACTCGGCAGTGCGGGCGTAACGGTCGTCGTGCTGCTCAAAGTGCACGCCGTACTTCTTCGCCTCATCCTGCCACCACGATGATACCACGTTCAGCGACAACCGGCCGCCGCTGATGTGGTCGATGTTGGCGGCTTGCTTGGCCAGCAACGCCGGTGAGTGGAAAGTAGGCCGCACGGCCACCATCAGCTCAATCTTCTTGGTGACGGCTGCCAGGGCTGCCGCCGTGCTCCACGCATCCAGGGAAGGCGCTTCCTCACCCTTGATGTCGTTGAGATTCAACTCCGCAATGAGCGACAGGTCATAGCCCAGGTCTTCACTGCGCTGGGCCAACGTTTTTACGTAGTCCCAATCGGCGCGCATGTTCTCGTCTTCTACGTTGCGCAGCCACCCCCCAAAAACGGGCATCCAATATCCGTATCTCATACAAAAGCAACGTGTTGAGCGGCAGGATGCGAAGCCGCGTTGGTGCGAGCCAGCAGTTCCGTTTCTAGGTAGTCAACGAAGCGCGCGTAGGGGTCAAAACCGACCACGTTCACGGCGTCGGCCACGAAGTTGGAGAGGGCGTTGATGTCATAGAACAGCACGTCGCCGTTACGGTCATCAATCAGGTATTCAATGCCACCCACGTCGATTTTAGCGGCGGCCACAATGCGCTCCACGGCCTCAATTACATCGGCTGGCGGAGTGAAGGCTTCCACCTGAATTCCCTTTTTGGGTGCCTCCGTCAGGCAGAACTCGGCCGATTGCTCCTCCGGAATCTGGCAGATTTCGGCCGGGCACAGGTTAAAGCTTTCCCCAGTGGTATACACTTTCATAGCGTATAGGAACTTGCCGTTGAGCGTTTCTACACGATGAATATTGCCGCCGCGGGGCGTCACGTACTCCTGCACTAGTGCCGTCTGGTCGATGCCCAGGTCGATCTGATTAGCTTCCACGGCCGCCTGTACGCCCTCAATGGTATCGAAGCGGATAATGCCCGCGCCGCTACCACCAATGTTCACTTTCACCACAATGGGGAATTGTAGCTGCTGGGCCGCATCGGCAATGCGCGAAGCGTGGTTTACTACAAACGACTTCGGGTACTTCAGGCCCAGTGAGGCAAACAAGGAAAGCTGCCGGGCCTTGTTGGTTTCGATGCTGGTAGCCACTGACCCATTGATGATGCGCACGCCTAGGCGCTCTAGGTGAGTAGCAAAACCAGCCGTGTGGAAAATGCCCTGCCCATGCCCGCGCAGGTAGGCCGATGAACTCATGCGGTTCACTACCAGCGAGTAGCGGCTTTCCGTTTCCGAAGGATCGTAGAGGTGATGGGCGGCGTCAATTTTCTCGTAGGGCAGGCCCCGGCGGTCTAGCTCGGCAAACAGCGGCTTAAACCACTCGGGGTGCTCATAGTAAATGCCAATAGGCTTCAATTGCTGTGACATGTGCAAGAGAGGAAAGAAATGAAGTAATTCAGACAGGCAAGGTGCGGTATAAGCAACCTCGTTTTGTAAGCGGGCGAGGCAGTACGCCACGCCGCACGGCGGGAAGTGCCGGAGTGCCGCACAGCCCCGGGCGCTACTAGCAGGTGGCTAGCGTGGCCCGCAGGGCAAAGCACAAGTGGCACCCACAAAGCCGATAATATTATCGGCGAGGGCGAAAGAGAAGGCAGGGATGAAAGTGAACTAGCACCAACAACAGGCTGCTACCGGAAGCCAACACGCCGACGAACTGCGCACAAGGCAACAGGACCCACGGAGAGCAGAAGAGGCAAAACGGAGAGCAGCGAAGGTGTTGGCTAAAGCCACGGCTTGTTGTTTTTATATGGTCAGGACTTGGCACCGTTTCAGATACTCTGAGGGTTGCCGGCGTTTCGTAGAGCCTGTCTCTCCACGCCTCTGTATAAAAACAATCCTTTGGTCAGAAAGAATTGATACTGCAAAGGTATAGCAGCATTACCCACAAAGCCAAGAGTTACTAAACGGCTAGCAGACCAAGGCCTTGCCTCACTGAGCAGCCACCTTCTCTACATGCCTCGTGCAGAGCTTGTACACAGACAATTACGATGCGGTATAGGGTGAAGTGTGCAATATATAATCAATTGAATATCAAAAAATTATACAATGCGCTTGTGGTCGAGCTGCTAGCGTATCCGTATACAGTATGGTGCCCCGTCAGAGCGGCATCTCTATTCCTGTTCATTCATCCACGCCTTCTTTTCCATGAAATTCCATCAGCTTTTATTCGCCGCTACCTTCGTACTAAGCGCCGCTACGGCTACGCAAGCCCAAACTACTCCCACCTCTACTCAGTACGGTGGAGCCGTCAACCAGACTCGTGTACCACCCGTGAATCCCGCTAATCCGGTCACTAATCCCGGCACCATCGACCAGCGGACTCCAACTACCGCGTCGCCCACGCAATCAGGTGTGATGGGTACTATTGACCAAAATCCGGCTACGGTGCCCATGCGCACTACCCCTGTAGAAAACGAGCGGAGTATACGCTTGGAAACACCTGCTACTGCTCCTGGTACGCGCCGCACTACCACACCACAGGGGACCTTACGCCGCACCACGCCTGCTACCAATACTACTACGCCTCGACCATAGCACGTAACGCTAACAAACAGAAAAAGGCCCCGTACTGATAGTGCGGGCCTTTTCTGTAGTAAGAAGTAAGTTATTGCGCTTCTTCAAGTTGGCCTCCAGCCCGAAGTAGCGAATCGGCTAGTGCCGTGAGAGAAGCACGCAACTCGCTAGGGGCGCTGGCTGCCGCTTGGGAGGTTTGGCTACCGAGCATGCTGAGCGAAGCGCCAATAGCACGAGCATCCATTCCGGCGGAGCCCATGCTAAGCAAAGACTCCAGGTTGCCTAGTTCGCGGCTGATGTCTTGCAAGGCAGGCTCGCCACTTTGCAGCAATTCTTGCTTCCAGGTTCCGGCATTTTCAATGGCGGTGCTGAGCGGAATGCTGGTCAGGCCGTTTTGGAGTGCGTGCGTTGTTGTGGTAAGAAGGTCGGTAGTAGCCATGAGGGAGGAGAAAAAGGTAGGGTGGTGATAGAAGGTAGGGCAGCGTTATTCGGTGGTGGCCCCAGCCAGAATGGCAATGCGTCCTACATCGCGCAGGATGCCACAAGCCCGCTGCGCACTGGCTTCCTTGTCTTTTATTTCCAGCATGATGTCTACGTCCAGGTCGCCCACATCCACCAAGAAATTGCGGAACAAATCCTCTTCAAGAGTAGCGGTATGCTTGCCTTTTCGCTCGCCCAGCGCTTGGGAGCTATAGTCCATCATCATCACGCCGTCGCGTTCAGGGTGCCAGGTAGCAGCCGCTAGGCGCAGTGCTTCCATCATCGGCTCCCCGTGGTTAAGGCACTCGTGATGAAAATTGTCGAAAAGGATAGGAATACCCACGGCCGCGTGCACCCGCAAGCAATCTTGCAGGCTAAACAGCCGGTCGTCGTTTTCGATAACTAGGCGGGCCGTTACGGCCGCAGGCAGGCGGCGGTACGTATCGATAAAGCGCGATATGGCCAGCTCCCGGTCCCCGTAGAGGCCCCCCACGTGAATCTGAAGCTTGTGGGTGCTATCGAGGCCCATCAGGTCCAGCATCGAGCCCTGGTACACCAGTTCTTGAATGCTACGCTCCACAATGCCCGCGTCGGGGGAGTTCAGAACCACAAACTGGTCGGGGTGGAAAGACACGCGCATGTGGTGGGCTTTGATGTAGTCGCCTACTGCCCGGAATTCGTCGGCAAAGCGTGTCTGCCACGGAAACACATTGACGGGGTGGGAGCCAAAGGGAACTATGCCCGACCCAATGCGGAAGAAGAGCAGGCCTTGAGCCACGTTGAACTGCAAAATGCGCAGTAAGCAGCCTAGGTTATTGGCTACGGCCAGCTCTACTCGTTCATCCGAGTACGAAGCCAACCGGAAAGTGCTGGTAGCGGTGCAGTCCAAGGACTCATTCACGCAAGGATATCCGATTCTCATACCCTGACTTACGAGAGAACGAGTGAAAGGATAAACCCAGGACTAGATGTAGTAGTGCTTTGCCGGATACGCGCGTGTACTCACGCGGTAGGCATACTAGTACAGAACTCAACAGGGCTGCTTTTTACTCCTCATACCCGCGGTTGTCCTTGAAGTTTTTGTTGTACTTCAGCCGAGCTTTGCGGGCCCGTTCGGCGGCTTCTTCGGCCCTGATTTCTTCCATCTTCCGGCGCTGCTTGCCCTCGCGCGAGAATTGCTCATACAGCAGACTCACGGGGCTAGCGAGGTTAGGAGTAGGAGCCTTGGGCGCAGCCGAATCGACGGGGAACAAGGGCTTGGGGGCCGGTGGGCGCTTCACGGCGCTGGTGGGTGCGGTGCTAGGCCGCTTGATATTGCGTAAGGCCCGGTTGATGGTAGCCCGGTCGGGGCGGCCTTCCTGCACGCGCACCTCACCCAGCCGGATGGTGTCTTGCTGGAGCTTGATCTGCACGATAAACTGCGACAGTCCCGTGCCCCCCAAAGGCATCCGTTGGGCCTTAAAGCCCACAGCCCGGAAAATAAGCGTGTCGGTATTGTTGGCTGAGATGCTAAAGTCGCCCTCATTGTTGGCTACTACCCCGCGGCTGGTGCGCTGAATTACCACCGAGGCGCCTGGAATAGGCTTGCGGGTGCTGGCATCCGACACCGAGCCGGTAACGCGTACCTGCGCCGCTGCGGTCCCGGCACACAGTACCAGCACAAACAAGACAAACCAACGGGCCAACAAGAAATCAGGCAAGCGAAACATCATGAGCGTAACAAACTAACGCACTTAAGTTGGGAAAAGTCGCGCAAACCTTTCGGGGGCCGCATTGAATCGACGGATTAACGCAAAAGGGAGACAAAAAAAGCCCGCATCGTTGCAGATGCGGGCTTTTTCTAGAAGCTACAAAGTGGGTATAAGCACGCTGCTTACTTGATTACCGATTTTTCGCCGTCAGCGGGCTTGGCCTTCATGGTGCCATCATCAGCATCGAGCTTGGCTTTATTGCCTCAGCATCTTTGATTTTTACGTCGCCGTCGCGCTTAATTTTCATCTTACCGCCATCGGCGCTGCCTTGCATGCCGGAGCTCATGCTGCTACCCGCCGAGCTGCTCATGGTTGAGTTGCCGGTGCCGGATGAGTCCATGCTCATGTCAGAAGACGAAGCCGATATGGCATCATCGTCCATATACCGGTCGTCCATGTATTCCGTCCGGCTCGATTCGTAGGCGGAGTACTGGGTAGGGTCGGTGAAGATAGACTTGAACTCCGTGTCGGAGCTGGCGTACGCATCGCGCATGGCCGCCGCCCTACCCGCCGTATCACTAGCATACTGCTGTTGCAACTCGCCCAGGCGTTTGCCCCGGTTGATGTAGGCCGTGCGTACTTTTTCGCGGGTAGCCTCGTCAAACTTCATCTTGGCGGCCATATCGGCGGCCATGCGGTCGGCGCGGCGCTGAATGGCATCATCAGAGTACGACGTGGACGTGGTAGTCGTGGTAGTGGTAGTCGCAGCGCCGTCGGTAGTAGCGGTATCCGCTGTTTTGTCTTGCGAGCAAGATGCCATCGTGAGGCCCACGGCGCACGAGAGCAGGAACAAGGTCTTTTTCATGATAATCGGAGGTTGAGAGAGGGTGGAGGGAGAGAGAATAATGGCAGCTATACGCTTCAGCTATATAGCTGGTTACCTACCGATAACCTCATTCAACAAAAAGGCCACCTGTTACTAGCAGGTGGCCTTTTAGAGGTTGTCAATACGCGTTTACGGCTAGGCTCGGCGTAGTTCTAGTACCGTTATTTCGGGCAAGAAACCTACCCGGCCATGGTAGCCGATAAAGCCCAGTCCAGCATTTACATATAAGTACTGTTTGCCGCGTTGGTATAGGCCTGCCCACTGCTTATAGGCGTATTGCACGGGGCTCCATTTCAGGAAGGGCAGGTTCACCCCAAACTGCATACCGTGGGTGTGGCCCGAAAGCGTGAGGTCAATATCGGGGTACTCATGCACCTGGCCATCCCAGTGAGAGGGGTCGTGGGAAAGCAGGATCTTGAAGGGCACCGTGGGGTCGGCGGCGGCGTGGGCCTTGTCTAGCTTGCCGTACTGCGCGAAACCCCGAGCACCCCAGTTCTGCACGCCCAGAATGCTGATTTTTTCGCCGTTGCGCTCAAGCGTGCGGGCTTCATCCAGCAGCAGTTCCCAGCCTATTTTAGCGTGGTTTTGCTTGATGCGAGCCAAGTTAGCTTGCTTGGCCGCCAGTCCGCCTTCTTCCATCCAGTTCACATAGTCGGCATAGTCGTGGTTGCCGAGGATGGAGTAGATAGGGTTTTGGGACTTGATGCCCGCCAGGGTGTCAATGTGTTCCTCTACCTCCGTAGCATAGTTGTTCACCAAGTCGCCGGTCATGAACACCAGGTCGGCGTTCTGCTCGTTGATGATTTTTACGGCCCGCTGTAGGGGCTCCTTGGAGTGAAACGAGCCGGTATGCAGATCGGAAATCTGTAGCACCTTGAAGCCATCAAACGAAGCGGGCAGGTTGGGGAAGCGCAGCGTTACGCGCTTCACAGTGTAATCGGTGCCGCCCTTAGCCATACCCCAAATTAGGGACACAAATGGAATGGCACCCAGCACCAACGCCAGCTTGCTTACAAACTCGCTACGCGAAATGGCGGGCCCAGTGCCCGGCGTGGTACTGCGCGAACCAGCCTGAAAAGCCCAGCGTGCTACCCGCACTACATCCTCCAGCAGCAGCGGAATGATGATGACAATCTTGGCGGCAATCATAGCCAGCAGCACACCCCCCAAGTACGACTTAAAGGAAGGGTGCTCGTGCCGGTTGCGCAGGGCCCAGAAGCCCATTACCCACACCACCACCGTTACAACCCAGTACAAAACCGAAAAGAGGCGCCGGGTGCCGGGCGCTGCGTGTTGCAGGGCTGTGCGCACCGCTTGGAAGCCGTACCATTCGCCCACGGCCACCAGCGCAAAAAAGATAAAAGGAAAGACAGTTCTTGACATACGTTGAAGGCAAACCCGCGCGGTGAAAATTGGTTTGGTGCAGCTTGCCGCTGCGGCAGACGCGGATGCGGAGTTTTTGCTTTAAATTCCGGGCGTTACAACAACGGTGCCCCATGCAAGAGTTTGACAATCTGACTGAAAATCTATCCGATGATACTATTCCCCCAGTACCCGCTGCTTACCAAACGCCCCCATCTTTTAGCATCAAGAGCTGGGCCGAAGAGGACCGCCCCCGGGAGAAGCTGATGCAAAAGGGCCGGGCTGCCCTTTCCGATGCGGAGCTACTGGCCATTCTGTTGGGATCGGGCACGGCCAAGCTGTCGGCGGTGGATGTGGCCAAGCTAGTGCTGAAAGCGGCCGGCAACGACCTGAACGCCCTAGCGCGCTTCTCTCTGAAAGAGCTGATGCGCCAAAAAGGCATTGGCGAGGCCAAGGCCATTACCATTATGGCGGCTTTGGAGCTAGGGCGCCGCCGTAAGGAGGCCGACGCGGCGGCGCGCACTACCATCACCAGCTCCCGCGACATCTATTACCTAATTCGGCCCCACTTGCAAGACCTACCCCACGAAGAGTTTTGGGTAATCCTGCTGAATCGGGCCAACGTAGTGATGCGTAGCGTGAGCATCAGCCGGGGCGGGGTAGCTGGTACCGTGGCCGACCCGAAGCTGATTTTTAAGGAGGCTCTGGAGCAACTAGCTTCGTCTATTATCTTGGTACACAACCACCCCAGCGGCAACCGCAACCCCTCCGCCGCCGACATTGGCCTCACGCGCAAGCTTAAGGAAGGCGGTCTGCTGCTCGATCTGCCGGTGCTCGACCACCTGATTTATACCGACCACGGCTATTTCAGCTTTGCCGATGAGGGGCTGCTGTAACGCACTGGCCGCAGAAGGGGCGTACCAGGACAGTTAGGCGCAACGCCTGGCAACTACCAACTCCGCTGGTACCTTTGCGGCCATGCGCATCAACCCCAAATTGTTTATCGGCCTTGGGCTGCTTCTGGTTATTGGCTACTTCCTGCAAGACCTGGTGTTTGGCTCTGATCAATACGCGGCTCGCCTGGCAAAAGAGCGCCAAACGAAGGACGACAGTTTCCGGCGGGTGCAGGGCTCTCCGCTTAGCCAAGACCAGCGCCAAACGTTCGACAGCCTTAAGTACTTTGCCCCCAACAAAGACTACCGCCTCGATGCGCAGCTAGAAGCGTTTACGCAGCGCGATACAGTGTCCATGGCCCTTACTGATGGCAAAGCGGAAAAGTACCTGCGTTGGGGCAAGGCCGCCTTCATCCTCAACAAGCAGGAGTATAAGCTGACCTTGTTTCTGAAAGCCGACGGGAAGGACTCAACGCTGTTTATTCCGTTCACCGACCGCACCAATGGCTTTGCTACCTACGGCGGCGGGCGCTACCTCGATGCCGCTCTACCCGCGGCCGAGGATACGGAAATAACCCTCGATTTCAACCAGGCCTATAATCCTTACTGCGCCTACAACAACACCTTTGCCTGCCCCGTACCTCCCGCCGACAACCGCTTGGCCGTGGAAATAAAGGCCGGTGAAATGTCATTTCATGACTAGCTCTGCCCCGCCCAAGGCGTGCACCTACTATGGGTAGCACCTTTCGGGCCGCTGGGCAAATCCCTACCTTTGCCGGACTGATCAGTACCAACTGGCCGGCAGGAGGGGTTTCCTCATTTCTGAAACCCGCCCTTCCCTCGCCCCGGCGGGCTACTACCAACTGATAACCAAGCAATGAAAATATCCCTCGACTGGCTCCGTACGCTCATTCCCACCGACAAACCCGCCGAAGAAATCGGTCAGCTACTCACTGGCTCCGGGCTAGAAGTAGAGGGAATTGAGGAGCTGGAAAGTATCCCTGGCGGCCTGCGGGGCGTAGTATTGGGCACGGTGCTCACCTGCGAGAAGCACCCCGATGCCGACAAGCTAAGCCTAACCACCGTGGATGTGGGCGACGCAACGCCCCGCCAAATTGTGTGCGGTGCTGCCAACGTGCGGGCCGGTTTGCGCGTGGTAGTGGCCCTAGAGGGTGCTACGCTTTATCCGGCCCAGGGTGAGCCGTTTAAAATCAAGAAGTCTAAAATCCGTGGGGCGGCTTCTGAGGGCATGATCTGCGCCGAAGACGAAATTGGTCTGGGCACGTCTCATGCGGGTATTATGGAGCTGGAAACCGAGCTGCCCAATGGTACCCCCGCCGCCGACTACTTTGGCCTGGGTTCGGATTCGGTATTTGAAATTGGCCTGACGCCGAACCGGGCCGATGCTGCCTCCCACTACGGGGTAGCACGGGAGTTGCGCGCCCTGCTGCGCCAGCCCTGCCACCTGCCCGATGTAAGCCAGTTTCACACTCCCAGCGAGGCTGCCCACAACATCGGCGTACTGGTGGAGGATGCCGCCGCTGCCCCGCGCTACGCTGGCCTGCTACTCGAAAACGTGCAGGTAGGCCCGTCGCCAGAGTGGTTGCAGCGCCGCTTGCGTAGCATTGGCCTTTCGCCCATCAACAACGTGGTGGACGTCACCAACTTCGTGCTACACGAGCTGGGCCAGCCCCTGCACGCCTTTGATGCCGACCAAATTATGGGCGGGCAGATTCGGGTGAAGCGCGCCGCTGAAGGCGAGAAATTTGTGACCCTAGATGGGGCGGAGCGCACCCTGAAAGGCGAGGATTTAGTTATTGCCGATGCCAACGGCACTCCCATGGCCCTGGCCGGGGTGTTTGGCGGCAAAACTTCCGGCGTATCGGAGGCTACTACTCGCGTGTTCCTGGAGAGTGCCTACTTCAACCCCGCGGTGGTGCGCAAAACCAGCCAAACGCACCAGCTTAAAACCGACGCTTCTTTTCGCTTCGAGCGGGGCACTGATCCGCACATGGTGCTAGTGGCCCTGAAGCGGGCAGCTTTGCTGCTCCAAGAAGTAGCGGGCGCCACCATTGTAGCACCAGTAGTTGATGCGTACCCCACTCACATCGGGCACGCTACGGTGCGCCTGCGCCTGCCGCGGGTAGAGAAGCTGGTGGGCCAGTACATCGCGCCGGAGCGCATTCGTCAAATCCTGACCGACCTCGACATCCTGATTGCAGAGGAAAGCCAGGACGAAGCCGGCCACACCGAGTGGATTCTGTCGGTGCCGCCGCACAAGGTAGACGTGACCCGCGAAGCCGACGTGATTGAAGAAATTCTGCGCATCTACGGGTACAACCACGTAGCCCTGCGCCCCCACAATGCGGCGTCCTTCCTGGCCAAGTTCCCGAACCCCGACCCCGAAATCATTCGCCAGAACACGGCGCGCTTGCTGAGCGGACAGGGCTTTTCGGAAATTATCACCAACTCACTTACCAACTCGGCTTACTTCGAGAAAGGTGAGGAGCGAGATGAGACGCTGGTGCACATCTTGAACTACAACAGCGCCGAGCTGAACGTGATGCGCCCCACGGTGCTGCATAGCGGCCTGGAAGTGATTCGGCACAACGTAAACCGTCGCCAGCGCGACCTGAAACTATACGAGTTCGGCAAAACTTACCACCTCGTAGGAGGGCAGTACCAAGAGAAAAACAAGCTTGTCATTTACCTCACCGGCAATGCCGCCGCCGAATCGTGGCAGCAGAAGTCGGAGAAAGCCACCTTCCACCAGCTGGCGAGTGCCGTGCAGCAAGTGCTGGCTTCCTTAGGCTTCTCCGCGCCTACCTCGCAGGCAGTGCAGCATCCGTACTTGGCCGGCGGCCTTACACTGTTGGCCCAAAACCAGCCCGTAGCGCACCTGGGCGCCGTATCGGGTCCGGTGCTCAAGCGCCTTGATGTGAACCAGCCCGTGTGGTACGCTGAGCTGGACTGGGATTGGCTGACCAAGAAATACAAGAACAGCTTGGTGGCCCGTGAGCTACCCAAGTTCCCGGAAGTGCGCCGCGACCTATCCCTGGTAGTTGATAAAACCGTAACCTTCGACCAGCTTCAGCAAATTGCCCGCCGCACGGAGAAAAAGCTCTTGCAGCAGGTAAACGTGTTTGATATATACGAGGGCGAGAACCTGGGGACCGACAAGAAATCTTACTCCGTAAGCTTCTTCCTCCAGGACCCTACCCAAACCCTAACTGACCAAGCCATTGACGGCGTAATGCAGCGTCTGATTCAGCAGTTTGAGAAGCAGGCTGGCGCTCTTATTCGGAAGTAATTTTCTGACTACAGAATGTGTTGAGTTTCTTAGTATAAGTCAATAGAAACCAGTTTATTTACCCGTCATCTCCTGCAGATGACGGGTATTTTTTTAATCCAATTACTACGTGTTTATGTCTCCTCGCTATTTCCTGGGCCTACTAGGCCTGGTGCTGATGGTTGCCCCCGCCATAGCTCAGCAAAAACCAACCAAAGCTCCCATTGCTAAAACTGCCCCTACCTCTTCGTCGGGCACCCGGCTGGTGGAGAAAGTGACCCGCAAGGGCAATGAACTGGTGATTCCGTACGAGAAGTATGTGCTACCCAACGGCCTCACCCTCATTGTCACGGAAGACCATTCCGACCCCTTGGTGCACGTAGATGTGACCTATCACGTAGGCTCGGCGCGGGAGCAAGTCGGCAAGTCGGGCTTCGCGCACTTCTTTGAGCACATGATGTTTCAGGGCTCCGACCACGTGGGCGACGAGCAGCACTTCAAGCTGGTAACGGCGGCCGGTGGCAACCTAAATGGTAGTACCAACCAGGACCGTACCAACTACTTCGAGACGCTGCCTAGCAACCAGCTGGAAACAGCCTTGTGGCTGGAAGCCGACCGCATGGGCTTTTTGCTGGATGCCGTAACGCAACCAAAATTTGAAAATCAGCGCTCCACCGTGAAAAACGAACGGGGCCAGAACGTTGACAACCGCCCGTATGGTCGTGCTTATGAGATAGTGGGCCGCACCATGTTCCCCTACGGCCATCCATACTCCTGGCCAGTCATTGGCTACCTCGAAGACTTGGATCGGTCGGACGTAAACGACCTCAAAAACTTCTTTCTGCGCTGGTACGGCCCCAACAATGCAACTCTGACCATTGCGGGTGATGTGCAGCCAGCCCAAGCAGTGCGCTTGGCCGAGAAATACTTCGGTCCCATTAGCAAGGGGCCGGCCGTGCGCAACGTCAAGCTGCCTGCTCCGGTGCTTGGCCAGAACCGCTACGTGAGCTACGAGGATAACATTACCCAGCCGATGCTAATGCTATCCATGCCTACGGTGCCAGTATACCACCCCGATGAAGTGGCGCTAGACGCAGTAGCCGACCTGCTTGGAGGCGACAAAAACAGCTTGCTTTACAAGAATCTGGTGAAAAATCAGCTGGCGCCAGAAGCGTACAGCTATCAGAGCAACTCTGAGTTAGCTGGTGAGTTCGTGATTGGGGTAATGGCTTTTGAAGGGCAGCGCCTAGACAGTGCCGAAGCACGAGTACGCCGCACCCTGGCCGAGTTCGAAAAGAAAGGAATTGCTGCGGCCGATTTGGAGCGCTACAAAACCCAGGCTGAGGTTAATCTGATTAACAGCCTGAGTAGCGTAGGGGCCAAAGCCAGCCGCCTGGCTCAGTTCCAAACCCTAACAGGCAATGCTAACCTGTTGCCCGTGCAGCTTCAGCGCTTACGGGCCCTTACTCCAGCTTCGGTGCAAGCAGCTTACAACAAGTACCTGCGGGGCAAACCGGCCGTTATCCTGAGTGTAGTGCCGAAAGGTAAGCCCGAACTGGCAGCTCGTACCGACAACTTCACCATTGACAAAGCGGGCTATAAGGCACCAGCCGACGAATACGCGGGGCTGAAGTACGTGAAGGCCAAGGATAGCTTCGACCGGGGCAAGCAACCTACATCTGGTGCCAATCCCGTGTTAAAGGTGCCGGCCTACTGGCAACAGGAAATGCCGAACGGCCTGCGGGTTATCGGAACCCGCAACGATGAGGTGCCTACTATCACTATGCTGCTCACCATCCAGGGTGGGCAGCGGCTCCTTCAAGCGCACCCAGACAAAGTAGGTCTGGCCGAAATGACGGCCAAAATGGTCAGTGAAAGCTCGCAGAAGTATACCACCGAGGAGCTAGACGCCAAACTAAAGGCGCTGGGTAGCAGCATGTATATCTCGGCCGGTGACGATGACATCAAGGTGTACGTACAAAGCCTGACAAAAAACCTCGACCCTACCCTGGCACTAGTGGAGGAACGCTTATTGCATCCCCGCTTCGACCCCAAAGACTTTGAGCGCCTAAAAAAGCAGCAGCTGGCAATGGTAAATGACTTCCAGAGCCAAGCGCGTGTTGTGGCAGACTTGGTATTCAATGGCTTGGCCTACGGCCCCGGGAACGTAACTGGCCTTGCCGTATCGGGTACGCCGGCCAGTGTCGCCGCCATTACGCTCGATGATGTAAAGCAGTTTTATCAGCAAAGCTTCGCCCCCAATGTGAGCCACCTGACCCTGGTAGGTGACGTGACCCAGCAGCAGGTGCTCCCGAAACTGGGCTTTCTACAGGCATGGCCGCGCCATGAGGTGCCCGCATTAGTAGCAGCACCAGCTGCTGCCCAACCCGATAAAACCAAGCTCTACTTTGTGGCGAAAGAGAATGCGCCCCAATCAGAAATTCGGATTGGCTACCTTACCTCCCTGCCCTATGATGCCACGGGTGACTACTACCGCGCCACTCTGGCCAACTACCTGCTGGGTGGAGCTTTCAATTCCCGCGTCAATCTGAACCTGCGGGAAGACAAGGGCTACACCTACGGCGCCTTCACTGACTTCAGTAGCACCCGTTATGCTGCGCCTTTCACGGCCCAGGCCGGCGTGCGCGCTGATGCCACCGCCGCTTCAGTACGGGAAATGATGAAGGAGTTGACCAACTACCGCAACGGTATTTCCGCCGACGAGCTACAGTTCCTGCAAGCCTCGGTAGGGCAAAGTGAGGCGTTGAAGTACGAAACCGGTGGCCAGAAAGCCCAGTTTTTAAGCCGGATGTTGGAGTACAACCTCAAGCCGGATTACGTAGATCAGCAGGCCACCATCCTGCGTCAGCTCACCGTTGCCGATGTGCAAGCTGCGGCCCAGAAAAACCTGCCCGTTGACAATATGTACATCGTGGTAGTAGGCGACCGGAAGTACCTGCCGGAGCTACAGCAGCTCGGCTACGAAGTAGTAGAAACCAGCTTTGCCAACAATGTGGTGGCCACGACTACGGCCACTACCGCTAGTCCGGCGCCAGCGCCCTGCCAGAAGGCAAACTGAAAGTTGAGGATACGGAAGGACGGAAAATGAAGGTAAAGCGTAAGTCAGGCAAGTAAGAAAACGGGGATAGTACTGAACACTCTCTTTGGGTTCGGCGTTTTCTTGCGGGAACAGCCAAATCCGAGGAGAGTGTTTGTGCGGTTGAGGTTTGTTACCTTCACCAAAAAAATCTCTTCACCCGCATGGCCTCTTCTCAGCAGCTTGCTCAACTTGACCGCCTAGAGCGGCAGGTAACCACCTTAGTGGCTGCCTATCAGCAGTTGCGCGAAGAACTGGCCGATTCGCAAACCACCATTCAGCAGCTCCGGGCCGATGTGCGCGACCGGGAGCGGCAGTTGAAGGATTTCCAGAATCAGGAGAATATCACTAAACTTGTCAATACCATAGCAGGAGAACCTGCCAATGTCAACGAGCTGAAACTTCGCCTTAACGAATACATCCGCGAAATAGATAAGTGCCTTGCCTATTTGAGGGAGTAACGACCACCCAAACCCACCGCCCACTGGCTACTGATGTCTGAGCTGTCCATTAAAATCCGCGTTGCTGACCGGGACTACCCTATGCGGGTAAGCCCCCAGGACGAAGAGCGCCTGCGCCTCGCGGGCCGGCTGCTCAATGAGCGGCTAAAGGAATTCCGAGACCAGTATGGCATTCAAGACAAGCAGGACCTGCTGGCCATGATTGCGCTATCGACAATGGCTGACCGCCTGAAGGTCAGCAAAGAAAAGGACGGGACCGATGCGGCCCTCACGGAGCGTCTCGCGCGCCTGGATGAGGTGTTATCGGGAGTGGTGCTGGGCTAACTCAAACGAGGGGTAGCGCCGGCGCGAAGTGGAAGCCTGTAGCGGGGCAGGGCAGTCGGCCCCGCCCACTGCCCGGCCTTGGATTGTGTTTTCATGCTGTGGGTTACCCTTTCTTAAACCCCATAGCTCATGTCCACCTCTCTTTATATTGCCCTAGCCGCCGTGCTGGCCCTCGTGGTCGGCGTCGTGGTAGGGCGCCTGCTGGCCGGAAAGGCCCGGCAGGACCACGAAGCCGATGCCAAGGCCCGCGCTCAGCAGCTACTTGCTGATGCCGAACTGCAGGCTACTCGCACCCGCGACGAGCGGATTCAGCAGTCAAAGGATAAATTCCGCACCCTCAAGCAAGAGTTTGAGCAGGAAAGCCGCCGCCAGAAGCAGGCCCTCGATCAGGAACTGACGGAGCGCCGCGCCGCCGTTGTGGAGCAGGAACAGAGCATTAAACAGCTCACGCTTACAACCCAAAAGCAGCTGGAGCAAATTCAGCGCAAGGAAAAAGAACTAGAAGCTACCCGCGAGCGGATAGAAACCCAGGCCCAGCAGCAGCGCGAAAAGTTGGATGCCCAAGAAGAAAAGCGCCGCACAGTGCTGGAAAACCAACTGACCAAGCTAGAGCAGCGCGAGCAGGAGGTAGAGCAGGAACTGGAAGAACGCGGCCAGGAGCTGAGCTCTAAGCTCCAGCAGGTGACGGCCCAGCTTGAAAGCATTTCGGGTCTTACGGCTGCCGAAGCCCGCGAGCAACTAGTAGAGTCGCTCAAGAATGAGGCGCAGATTCAGGCGTCTTCCTACATTAAGGACGTAGTAGCTCAGGCCAAGCTATCGGCCACTAAGGATGCTAAGAAAGTAGTGCTGGAAACCATTCAGCGCACCGCCGCCGAACACGCCATTGAGAACTGCGTGTCGGTGTTCAACATCGAATCAGACGACGTTAAGGGCAAAATTATCGGCCGGGAAGGACGCAACATCCGGGCCTTAGAAGCTGCCACTGGCGTTGAGATTATAGTAGACGATACTCCCGAAGCCATCATCATCTCTGGCTTCGACCCCGTGCGCCGGGAGGTAGCCCGTTTGAGCTTGCACTTGCTGGTGAAAGACGGCCGTATTCACCCGGCCCGCATTGAGGAGATTGTGGCCAAAACCCGCAAGAACATTGACGAAGAAATCGTCGAAATTGGGGAGAAGACCATCATTGATCTGGGTATCCATGGCTTGCACCCCGAGCTTATCAAGATGGTAGGACGGATGCGCTTCCGTTCTTCCTATGGTCAAAACCTATTACAGCACAGCCGTGAGGTAGCCAACCTTTGCGCTACCATGGCGGCCGAGTTGGGCCTGAACGTGAAGCACGCCAAGCGGGCAGGCCTCCTGCATGATATTGGCAAGGTAAGCACGGAGGAACCTGAACTGCCCCACGCCATCCTGGGCATGGAGATGGCCAAGAAATACAAGGAACACCCCGACGTGGTAAATGCTATTGGCGCCCACCACGACGAGATTGAAATGACGGCCATGATTTCGCCCCTGGTGCAGGCCTGCGACGCCATTTCTGGCTCGCGCCCCGGTGCCCGCCGCGAGATGATGGAGAGCTACATCAAGCGGCTTAAGCAGCTAGAGGAAACTGCTAATGGCTTTAAAGGCGTGAATCAATGCTTTGCTATTCAGGCTGGCCGGGAGCTGCGCGTGATGGTAGACGCAGAGAACGTAACTGACGAGCGGGCCCAGGAACTGAGCTACGAGATTTCTCAGAAAATTGAGAAGGAAATGCAGTACCCAGGTCAGATCAAAATCACCGTTATCCGCGAAATGCGCGCTGTCGCTTACGCCAAATAACACGCCAGCAACTGCTGATTTCCCACATACAAGAACTGCCCCCGTCGCCTAGGCTGCGGGGGCAGTTCTTGTATGTAGTAAAGTCCAGCGAGCCAGGAGTAGTCGGAGTAGAAAGAGCTTTACAGGTGCAGCCTTTAGCTTAGTAGTAACTGCGGTAGGGGCGGTTTAGCTGGGCTTTTCAAGCTTAGCAAATAGGTTATTTAAAGCTTCGGCCCAGGTAGGGTGCGCAAATACGGTATTCTGTAAGTCGTTGCAGGTTAAGCCACCCGCCATGGCTAGCTGAATCATGGACATGATTTCGCCACCTTGTTCACAGAAAATGGCAGCTCCCAGCAAGCGGTTGCGTTGGTCTACCAGCACTTTCATAAGGCCAGTGGTGTGGCCCGTTTCCCGCGCCCGCCCCACGTACTGCACCGGCATCACTGCCACCCGGTAGTCTACTTTTTCTTCCTGCGCCTGCTTTTCCGACAAGCCAATACGGCCTAGTTGAGGCTGAGTAAATACTACGTAGGGGAGAGGCCGGGCCTTGGCGGAGCGGCGGCGGCTGTGCAAAATAGAGTCGCGCACGACGCGGTAATCGTCGTAGCTAATATGCGTGAACTGAGGGCCAGGGTGCACATCGCCGAGGGCGTATATGCCCCGCACGTTGGTTTGCAGACGCTCGTTTACCAAGATATAGCCTTTCTCATCGATTTTGATGCCGGCAGCTTCCAAACCAAGATCATCGGTGTTGGGCTCCCGACCAGTGGCTACCAGCAGGTGGGAGCCGCGCAGGCGCCGCTCTCCGGTGCTTGTATGGGCCGTGAGGGTATAAATGCCATCGGCATTGCGCGATACTCGGCGTACCTCCGCGCCCAACACAAACTCCACTCCATCCGACTCCAATTGTCCTTGCATGGCCGCGCATACGTCATCGTCCTCGCGCTCCAGCAACTGTTCTGATGTTTCGATAATAGTAACCCGGCTCCCAAAGCGACGGAACATTTGGCTGAATTCCAACCCAATGTATCCGCCCCCCAAGATGATGAGGTGCTCGGGTATTTCTTTCTGGTCGAGCAGGTCGTTGGTGGTTAAAAAGCCACTTTCCGCCAAGCCTTCAATAGATGGAATACTTGGCCTAGTACCAGTGTTGATAAAGATAAGCGGAGCCGTTAGTTGCTGGGCGCTGCCGTCAGATAAGTCAACGCGAAGCGTACGCGCCCCAGTGAACGTGGCATGACCGTGTAGTACTGTAATGTTGGTGGCTTCCTGGGTGAGGTTCTTCTCCACTCCGGCCCGCATTTCCTCAATGATGCGGTCCTTACGGCCCACCACAGCTTTAAAGTCGATTTCGAGACCCTTGGTTTTGATGCCGTACTCGGGCGCGGTGGTGATGTGGTGAATTCGCTCGGCAGAGGCTAGTAGGGCTTTGGTAGGAGAGCAACCATAGTTGATGCAAGAGCCGCCCAGTAGGTACTTTTCTATCACTGCTACCTTGCGGCCCGCTTTCGAAAGAGCAGTAGCTAGCGGGTTGCCGGCCTGGCCAGAGCCAATAATTAGTGCATCGTAGCGGGAAGTAGGCATAAAAAGCGGAACTTGAGGGCAACAGGTTTACGGAACATAATGGTTGCGAAGCTGAACCATACTGTACTGCTATACGGCCTCGTCCCGTCTGCGGCTATGCAACGAAAGAACGGGATTGTCGTTCTGCCCCAAAATTCCCCTATCTCCCAGCATGATTTCTGTTCGTTTCTTACGATTACTCTTACTAGTAGGTCTCGTGGGCCTGCTGGGTAGCTGCTCTTCACTCTACTTTCCGCCACCCCCGCAAGTGCCGCTGCTCACTCAGAAAGGCGAATGGAGCGGTAATATACACACTAACTTCAGCCAGAATACCAGCATTCAAGGGGCCTATGCCGCTACCAATCACTTGGGTGTGATGGGGTCTGTATCTTTTCTGCACTCCGATAAAAAGAAAAGAGCCGAGGACCATGACTTTGGCGAAGTGGGCATAGGGTACTATACCCGTATTCGCGATACCCGGGTGCTGGAGCTATATGGTGGGTACGGCTTCGGCAACACGCGGCGCATAGAGCGCACGCCTTCAGAAGGCATTACCCGCACGCTGGAAGGCGACCTGACCAAGTATTTCGTGCAGGCTAACTATACTTCCAAAGAGCGCAAAACTTACCACGTGCTGGGCCGCGACTGGCCCGTAAGCTATGGTACGGCGCTGCGCATGAGCTACGTACAGCTTGATAATTTCCGCCTCGACAATGCCGCGCACGCTCCGGAAGACAATGTATTTTTGGAGCCCATTACCTATACCCGCGTGCAACTGGTAGGCCCTGTGCAATTTCAGGTCATTAGCGGTAGCAATTTTGGCCTCCGCCACCGCAAATACCTCAAGGCTGCTAACGCCGTGTTTCAGTTTGGGCTGATAGTAAACCTAGGCGGACAAGCGGGCGACAAGTAAGGCTGAGCACTTAGCAAGGACTGGCAGACGCTTTGCGTAAAATTGCTGTGTAGACCCTGCAAATACCTATTAGAGGTACTAATAGGGCTCAGCAAGAGTAGCTGTCATTACGATGGGGGAGTGGAGCCAACTAGTGCTTGTAGTGTATAGGCTAGCGGCTCTAAACTGTTGATCTCGACAACTCCGGGGTCGGGTGCCACAGCACCAAAACGATTAAGCCACACGGGCCGGATGCCTACGGCTTTGGCCCCTTCCACATCAGCCAGCCAATTGTCGCCGACGACTACTGTTTGCTCAGGCTGGGCCTGCAGACGTTGTAACGCCACCTGAAAGATACGCGGGTTGGGCTTGGTAACGCCTACCTCTTCCGAGGTGATAAGGGCATCTATTAGCCCGTCCATTCCTAAAAAACGGAGTTTATCTTGTTGCTCGGCAGTGCGGTTGTTGGTAATGATACCAACACGGTACTTAGGCTGCAAGGCCTTCAGTAGGGATAAGGCGCCAGGTACGGGGTGGCGCAGGCGCTGGTAATGGGTGTAGTGAAAGCTAGCGAATTGGTCAGCTTCAGACTCGGTAGAGAATACGTTGTAGGGCGCTAACAGGCGCTGAAAGCGTATGCGCCTAGCCTCCTGGTAGCTGTACTGCCCGGCCAGTACCTGCGGGTGCATTTCTTCGAGCAACTCACTGTAGCGCTGATATAGTTGCTCTAGCTCCAGGGGTAGCTGCAGGGCAAGTTGCGAGGTGCTGGCCGCCAGCGCCGCCCGGGCCGTGTTGGCATGGTCGAAGAGTGTATCGTCGAGGTCGAACAGGACGGTAGTAACAGGCATGGCTGCAAGGGGTAGGGTTAGCAGAAACGGAAGAGCGAACAGTTTCCAGTGAGGGAGTAAAGCCACCAGTTCACTATGCAGTTGACGGGGTGAGGCCTACAAAAAAAGCCCCGACGAATGCCGGGGCTTCTCTTTTCAGGGGCGCAAAATTAGTTGCTACCCAGTACGCGCAGCATCGTGTCACCGATTTCAGCGGGCGAGTCTACTACGTGAATGCCGCACTCGCGCATGATGGCCATCTTAGCAGCCGCCGTATCGTCGGCGCCACCTACAATAGCCCCAGCGTGACCCATGCGGCGGCCGGGAGGTGCAGTTTGGCCGGCAATGAAGCCTACCACGGGCTTCTTGTTGCCAGTTTCTTTGATCCAGCGAGCAGCTTCAGCTTCCATGCCACCACCAATTTCGCCAATCATTACGATGCCCTCGGTTTCGGGGTCGTTCATGAGCAGTTCTACGGCCTCTTTCGTGGTAGTACCGATGATGGGGTCACCGCCAATACCAATGGCCGTGGTCTGACCCAAGCCGGCTTTCGTGAGCTGGTCTACGGCTTCGTAAGTCAAGGTACCCGATTTGGACACGATGCCCACGCGGCCTTTCTGGAAGATGAAGCCGGGCATGATGCCTACTTTGCACTCACCGGCCGTCATTACGCCAGGGCAGTTAGGCCCAATCATGCGCAGGCCTTCGCGGCCTTTGAGGTACTCTTTTACCGCAATCATATCCTTGGTAGGAATGCCTTCGGTAATGGTAACTATTACTTTAATGCCAGCGTCGGCGGCTTCCATGATGCATCGGCGGCGAAAGCCGGGGGCACGAAGATGATGCTCGTGTCGGCGCCGGCTTGCTCTACGGCCTCAGCCACGGTGTTGAACACGGGACGGTCGAGGTGCTGGGTACCACCCTTGCCGGGGGTTACACCACCTACTACGTTGGTGCCATACTCAATCATCTGTTGGGCATGGAACGAGCCTTCGGAGCCGGTGAAGCCCTGCACAATCACTTTGGAATCCTTGTTGACCAGAACACTCATAGAAGCGGGGTTAGAAGAAAATGCACGTTGAGGGTGGGGACTGGCCACCGGCCAAGGTCGGCGGCCGGGCAAAAGTAGGCTTTTTTGCATGTAGGGCGAAGCCCCGCCCGGTTTGAGTCCGGTAAAATCTATTAAAACCTTCCGCAGACGCTCAGATCAGGTACGAAAGCGGCGCCTCCCCCTACAAATCCGTACCTTTGCGGCCTCTCTCCCAAAACCACCTCCTCTCACGTCACCACCCATGTATTTAAATAATATTGTTGAGGCCATCGGTAACACGCCGCTCGTAAAGCTCAACACCGTTGCAGCCGGAATACCCGGTACCATCCTCGTCAAAGTAGAGTACTTCAACCCCGGCAACTCGGTGAAGGACCGCATGGCTGTGCGAATGATTGAGGACGCAGAAAAAGCAGGCCTGCTCCAACCCGGCGGTACCATCATTGAAGGTACTAGCGGCAACACCGGCATGGGCCTCGCCCTAGCTGCCATTGCCAAAGGCTACAAGTGCATCTTCACGATGAGCGACAAGCAAAGCAAGGAGAAGCAGGACATTCTGAAAGCAGTAGGAGCCGAGGTAATTGTGTGCCCCGTGGACGTAGCCCCCGACGATCCGCGTAGTTACTACTCCGTGGCCCGCAAGCTGAACGCTGAAATTCCGAACTCTTTCTATCCAAATCAGTACGATAACCTCTCTAACACCGCGGCGCATTACGAAGCGACCGGCCCCGAGATTTGGCAGCAAACGGAAGGGCGCATCACCCACTTTGCGGCCGGTGTGGGTACGGGCGGTACCATTTGCGGTACGGCTAAGTATCTGAAGGAGCAGAACCCCAACCTTGTGGCAGTAGGATTGGATACCTATGGTTCCGTCTTCAAGAAATACAAGGAGACGGGAATATTCGATGAAAACGAGATTTACCCGTACAAAACCGAAGGAATCGGCGAAGACATTCTGCCTAAGAATGTTAACTTTGACCTAATTGATCTTTTTATCAAGGTGTCTGACCGAGATGCTGCCGTCATGACGCGGCGCTTAGCTAAGGAAGAGGGGTTATTTGTCGGCTGGTCATGCGGTTCGGCGGTATACGGCGCGTTGGAATATGCCCGGGAGCACCTCACGGCAGATGATACGATGGTTATCATTTTGCCGGACCATGGTACCCGCTACTTGGGCAAAATTTATAATGATGACTGGATGCGCGAACAAGGCTGGTTATAAGCTGTTGTTCACGTTCGCACTTACTAAAACTCAACTGCGATATGGCTCACAAACTGCGTAACGTCGTGCTGGTAGACGACAATGAAACTACCAGCTTCCTCAACAACCGTCTGCTGAGCCGCTTGAATATTGCTGAGCAGGTGCACACGTTCTCTAAAGCCGACCAAGCATACGAGTTCTTGTGGGGCAGCCGCGAAACCGAAGCCGCTGGCAAGGAAGCCCCCGATTTGGTGTTTGTGGATCTGAAAATGCCGGGTATGGATGGCTTTGAGTTCTTGAAGCTTTATAATGAACTCCCCACCCAGGCCCGCGAAAAAACGGTAATGGCGGTACTCACGACCTCCATGCATGCTGCCGACACTGCCCGGGTAGCTCAGTACGAGGGGGTAGAGTACTTGGCTAAGCCTCTCACGGAGGAAAAAATGCAAAAACTGTTAGAAAAGCGCTTCTAACAAGCATATCAAAAGCACTTGCTGCTTATAGAGAATGGAGAAGGCGGCTCTACCCTGTAGAGCCGCCTTCTCCATTCTTTGTGGTATCAGCCTATCGGGCTACACTATATTCTCTACAAAGCGGAAGCTTCGCCGTCGAATAGCCCTTTGTCGCTGAGCTTGAGGCTAGGGATGACCAGGAGGGCCATGAACGAAAGCGTCATGAAGGGAGCCTGCAGAGTAGAGCCTAACTGCTTGGCCAGCTCATCGACGCCAGTATAGGCCTTTGCCACTTGGTCGCCTTCTTGGTCTGACATGAGCCCTGCTACGGGTAGCGGAAGAACTAGCTCTTGTCCGTCGGGGCCCACAACGGCCAATCCACCGCGGGCTTCAATTACCAGATTGACGGCGCGCGCGAGGCTTTCGTCGTCGCAACCAACGGCAGTGATGTTGTGCGAGTCATGGCCGACACTACTAGCCAAGGCGCCCCCTTGCAGCCCAAACCCCCGAATGAACGCTACTGCTGGCGGAGCAGGATGGTATCGGTTCACAACGGTCAGCTTTAATATATCCTGCGCCACATCGGGTACTACGAGGCCTGCTTCTGTACGAGCCGGTACGTCGTGGCGGGCCGTGATAAGCTGCCCGTCAAAGCACTCAATCAACCGGATGGTAGCACTTCCTACGGGAGCGGGTAGTTGGAAGGCGGGAGCAGCAACGGGAGTAGTATTGAAGTTATTGACCACGGCCACCGGTACGGGTGGTAGCAAAGTCTTGCCGTTTTCGGCTACTAGCTCGCCATTAAGGTAGGTTTGGCGAATAGTGAAGTTGGAGAGGGAATCTAGCACAATAAAATCGGCGGGGTCGCCCTCCCGGAGCAAGCCCACGGGCAGGCGGTAGTGTTCTACCGGATTTCGGCAGGCCACTCGCAGCACTTTAAATAAATCCTGGCCCCGGTCCACGGCCCGCTGCACCAGTTGGTTTATGTGGCCCAGCACCAGGGTGTCCGGATGCTTGTCGTCGGAGCAAAACATCATGTGCTCGAAGTGCTCCGGTAGCAAATCAATAAGCGCATCGAAGTTGCGGGCTGCTGAGCCTTCGCGCACCAAGATTTTCATGCCCACGGCTAGCTTATCTACGGCTTCCTCGGCCGTAAAGCACTCATGGTCGGTGCTGATGCCAGCCTCCGCGTAGCGCTGGGCGTCGGCGCCGCGGAGGCCAGGGGCGTGCCCATCTACAGGGCGGTTGTACTGCTGAGCCAGGCGAATCTTTTCCATTACTAGCTCGTCGCGGTTCAACACGCCGGGCCAGTTCATCATCTCGGCCAAGTAGCCGATGGCCGGGTAGGTCTGAAAAAGCTGCTCAATATCCGCCGCCGTTATTTCAGCACCGGCCGTTTCAAAGGGGGTTGCTGGTACGCAGGAGGGGGCGCCGAAGCAAAACTTAAAGGGCACCTGCGCACCGTTTTCTAGCATGTACTCTACTCCGGCCACACCCAGCACGTTGCCAATCTCGTGGGGGTCCGACACGGTAGCTACCGTGCCGTGTACTACCGCAAGGCGGGCAAACTCCGATGGGACCAGCAAAGAGCTTTCCACGTGCACGTGGGCATCCACGAAACCAGGCAGAGCATAGGGCAAGTTGGGGTCGGGAGAAGAAGCACCAGTAGGCTCAATAGCCCGGATTCTTCCTTCTGCCACGTAGATGGTAGCCGGCTGTATTGTGTTGGTAAATAGATTGATGGCGTTGGCTTGGAGCTGAAATTCGGCGGGCATAGGGCAGGAGGGAAGCCGGGGGAAAGTTACAGTGGAGCCGCGGCTAACGGGTAAAGAACCGTATATTTGCCGAAAATCCGCGCCGTGAGAAAGATTGTGACTTTACTGCTGGCTGCCCTGCTCGGGAGTTCGGGCCTGCTGGCTACGGGGTGCGCCAGCCGCACTCCCCAACAGAAAAAAACTGCGTCTTTCAAGCGTAAAGCCAAATTCGGCAAAACGCCCTGCCCGTGCGAGAGTCATTAGTAGCTAGGGTAGTTAGCCCTGCGGTATGGCCGCCTTGGCAAGCGCTACGCTGCGTCTGATTGTAAGTGAATACAGCGACGTTTCTTTCCTCCACAATCTGCCTTGCACCAGCCTGCTCTTTTGCTTTGAAAGAACTGGGGCGTACTAGTCCTACCTTCTTCGCTTATTCATACACCCCGTGCCCATGTCCGAGTCGCCCTTAGCTGCCCTCCGTACCGCCGCCGAATCTGTACGCCAGCAGCTGCAGGTTAATGCCTTTGATGCCTTTGCCGTGCAGCGCCTCGCCGAGTTTATTGAAGGCCAACGCGCTAGCATTAAGGCGCCCGAGGAGGAAGGTGTTATCATGGGCCTGGGCTGCTTTTTGGGCCAATGCTTGGTGGATACCTACGGTGGTACGTGGGCCAAGGGCCCAGATGGCACCACGGGTATCGGCATCAACCGCACTACTTTTTTTAACCCCTTTTATCGCGTGGCACAGCACCTCCGCCGCGGCGAGTCTGAATCGGTGGTGACGTTCTTCGCCCAGATTCCGGACCGCTTGGCCGCTACGCCGACCCGCAAAAACTGGATTTCGTGAGCCCTGTCAGCCCTTCCGCCCCGAACGACCTCGTCATGCAGAAAATCGTCATTGCCATCGATGGCTACTCTTCCTGCGGTAAAAGCACGACGGCAAAGGCCGTAGCCGCCGAATTAGGCTACGCCTACATTGACACCGGCGCCATGTACCGGGCCGTGACGCTGTACTTGCTGGAACACGATATCCGTTTTGATGACTTATCCCGCGTGGAGCAGGCCCTGCACGAAATGCACATCACCTTCAAGCGCAACCGCAAAACGGGCCGCAATGAACTCTGCCTCGATGGTACTATCCGGGAAGATGAAATTCGGCAGATGCGCATTTCCAACTTGGTAAGCGAGGTGTCGGGTATTCCGGCCGTGCGGCACGCTATGGTTAGTCAGCAGCAGCGTATGGGCCGCAAACGAGGGGTAGTGATGGACGGGCGCGACATTGGTACAACTGTTTTCCCCGACGCGGAGGTAAAGGTATTTATGACGGCCGATGTGCTGACGCGCGCCTTGCGCCGTCAGGAGGAGCTAGCAGCCAAGGAAGAGCACGTGCCCGTGGAAGATATTGTGGAAAATCTACGCAAGCGCGACCACCTGGATTCCACACGTACTGAAAGCCCCCTACGCCGCGCGGCCGATGCGGTACTGCTCGACACTACCCACATGATGATTGACGAGCAGGTTGACTTTGTTCTCGAACGGGTGTCTGCTACCTTATTTGCTCAAGCCGTGAGCAGCCAGTCACAAAACGGCAGTGGCGCCGGTATATAATACAGTTTTAAAGCGCTACGCTGACGGCTTAGGCACTAGAATTGCACGCACGATTGTTTACTTGCTGACTACCGGCTATTCAATCCGGCGGCCCTAGGCATAACGCACTACGTTCATGAACGTCACTATAGATAAGAATTCCGGCTACTGCTTCGGCGTCGAGTTCGCCATTCAAATGGCGGAAGACGAGCTAGCGCAGGAAGAGACCTTGTACTGCCTCGGCGATATTGTGCACAACCGCATGGAGGTAGAGCGCCTGCATGCCCTCGGGCTGCGCATCATCGACCGGGAACAACTGCAGGAGCTGCATAACGCCAAGGTACTGATTCGGGCGCACGGTGAGCCCCCCGAAACGTACGAGTTGGCGTTGCGCAACAATATTGAGTTGATTGATGCTTCGTGCCCGGTGGTGCTCAAGCTGCAAAATCGGGTGAAGCATGCTTTTGATAGCACGACCCGCCAAAACGGACAAATCGTTATTTACGGGCAGCCGGGCCACGCAGAGGTTACAGGCCTTACCGGACAGACGCGCAATCAGGCCATTATTGTGATGACCGAGCAGGATCTTGACCAGATTGACTTCGCCCGGCCCGTGACCCTATTCAGCCAAACAACCAAGAGCACCGCGGGCTTCTACCGCATGAAGCAGGTGATTGAGGAGCGCATTGCCGCCGCAGGAGGCTCAGTAGAGTCGTTTGACGCCAATGACAGCATCTGCCGGCAGGTAAGCAACCGGGAGCCTGCTTTGGCCCGGTTTGCAGTGGAGCACGACGTAATCGTGTTCGTGAGTGGCCGCAAAAGCTCCAACGGGAAAGCCTTGTTCTCCGTGGTAAATAAAACCAACGCGCGCAGCTACTTCGTGGAAAATGAGCAGGAGCTGGACGACGAGTGGTTTCACGGTGCATCCTCGGTCGGCATCTGTGGCGCCACTAGCACGCCTATGTGGCTGATGCAGCGCGTGAAGGAGCGCATCGAAGAAGTAGCAGAGCACGTAGCATAAGCTGCTGCCTACGCTTATTTCTCTGGTAGTTGATACGCTACTACTGGCAATACAAGCCCAACACACAAGCTACCGCCGATTTGGTTTCAGCCAGATCGGCGGCTTTGTTTTCCGGTAGCTGGAATATCTTGCGGCCTAAGGTAGCCGCCAATAAGGCTACCCAACCCATCGTTCATGCGGCGTCTTCTCAACTATTTCCTTAGCGGCTTTCTCATTGTAGCCCCCATTGGGCTGACGGCGTACATTCTATACGCACTACTAAGCTGGCTTAATGACCTGTTTGCGGGGCTCAGCTTTGACGTGCCAGGGTTGGGGCTAGTAGTGGCCGTGCTGCTGGTGACGGTAGTGGGCTTTGTGGCCAAGTCGTTTATGGTGCGCCCGTTTCTCATTATCACGGAGCGCCTACTGCACCGTACGCCCTTGGTGAGTATTATTTATTCCAGCCTCAAGGATTTGTTTGATGCTTTCGTTGGCGACAACCAGAAGTTTAACCGGCCGGTGCTAGTGCGCATGAGCAACTCCGAGCAGCTGTTCAAAATGGGCTTTGTGACGCAGCCCAGCATGAGCGCAATTCAGCGCGATGACTTGCTGGCTGTGTACTTTCCCCACTCCTATAATTTTTCGGGTGAATTGGTGTTGGTGCCCATCCAGAACGTAACCTACCTAGAACTACCTAGCAGTGAGGTTATGAAGTTCATCGTTTCCGGTGGCGTGTCGCGGATGGGGTAGGGGCGGAGTAGGCAGTATCTTCGGGTCAGCGCTGGCCGTGTTCTACTGCTTAAGGTATAAGCACAGGCTAGAAAAGCACGCGGGAAAGAACATGCGGCAGCTCACGGGAGTACAAGTGCGGAAGCAACGTTTCGCGCATCGGCTCCCATGACAACCTACTGGCACTTCCAAAAATACGGCTCGGGGCCGCGCGTGGTACTGGCCTTTCACGGCTATGGGCAAGGCGAAGGCACTGGCGTACTATGGTAGGTGTGCTGGGCCCAGAAGTGACGGTGTACGCCATTGACCTGTTTTACCACGGCCGTAGCCGGCTGGCAAAGGCCGATGCCCCCCTAACTAAAAGTCGGTTAGGAGAGCTGCTGGGGGATTTTTTGCGCGCTCAAGGGATTGGGCAGTTTAGCTTGCTGGCTTTTAGCATGGGGGCCAAATTTGCGCTTACAGCTGTAGAGGCCTTTCCTGATCAGGTAGAGCAG
Source organism: Hymenobacter sp. AT01-02 (assembly GCF_000961955.2). Classification (NCBI taxonomy): domain Bacteria; kingdom Pseudomonadati; phylum Bacteroidota; class Cytophagia; order Cytophagales; family Hymenobacteraceae; genus Hymenobacter; species Hymenobacter sp. AT01-02. The sequence goes on along the minus strand of NZ_JZIR02000010.1, from coordinate 56,509 downwards.
GTGTGGTTGATTGCGCCCGATGGGTTGCAGCGGCAATTCTGGTATTCATTGGCTACGTACCCGCCCTGGATGCGCGGGGTGCTCGGCCGGGCCGTGCTACGCCCTCAGCGCTTGTTACGCTTCCTGGACAGCCTGCACGAGCGGCGCCTCGTAGACGGCAACCTCATTCGCTTTGCGCAGTGGCAGCTAGACAGCCGCGAGAAGCGCCTGCGCGTGTACCGCAGCTGGGTAGCTTCCGCCACCTCACGTTCAGCCTGAAACAGCTAGCTACAGTGCTCAACCGCCGCCCAACTCCAGTAACGTTCTTCCTCGGCCGCCACGACCGGGTAATACCTCACGCTGGTCTTCAGGGCTTCATAAACTCATTGCAGCACAAGCGCACAGTACTGTTAGATGCGGGCCACGCCGGCCTGATTTATGATGTGGCTTCCTACCTGCGCCGCCACCCCGAAGTGCGGCTGTAGGCAGCTTAGGTCAGCCGGCTAGGGTTGCTTTTCGAGTTCTTGTTCCAGGGTGCGGTACCCGTCTTCATCAAACGCCACAAGTACTACCTTCTGGGGATGCTGGTGCTCTGCCAGAAATTGCCGTATCTCCCGCACGGCAATGCCAGCCGCCTCGGCTTTGGGGTAGCCGTAGATGCCGGTGCTAATGCCCGGAAACGCTACGGTGGCGGCGTTATACGCTGCGGCTAGGCGTAGGCTGTTGCGGTAGCAATTCGCTAAAAGCTCCGGTTCGTGTTTTTGGCCTCCGTTCCACACGGGGCCCACGGTGTGAATAACGTGGCGGGCAGGTAGGTTGCCGGCAGAGGTAATAACTGCGTGGCCCGTGGGTAAGCCGCTACCATAGTGCTCGGTCCGCAGGCGGCGGCACTCCTCCAAAATAGCGGGGCCACCCGCCCGGTGAATAGCTCCATCTACCCCGCCTCCACCTAATAGGCTGGAATTGGCCGCATTAACAATAATCGTAGTGTCGAGCTTAGTAATATCACCACGGTATAAGAAAAGGCGGCCGAAAGAGCGGGCGTGGGTGCACCAGTTGGGAGGGGAGGAAGCCATTGCACAGAAGCAAGCGTAGGGTTAAACCTGTCATCAAGAGTAGGCTGGGCCTTCGTACGCAAAACGCTCCCCAAGGGCTGCTACGCCTCAGTCTAAAAATCCAACGGTTCAGTACCCATAAGCAGCAGTTGGGTAAGGTTTGATTGGGGCCGGTTGCGGGCCGCTATATGTTTGGGCATCCTTTCACCCTAGCCTCTACCACTCATGGAAACTACCCGCAACCCCCAGCTCTGGCGCTTGGCCAAACAGCGCGCTAAGTTCAAGTCACACCTCTTCACCTACTTATCTGTGAATGCCTTGTTGTGGATAATTTGGGCAATTACTGATCGTCAATCCTCGCCTCTGCCCTGGCCTGTTTGGTCCACCGTATTCTGGGGAATTGGGGTATTTCTGAACGGGCTGGGCGTATACGGTGGCCTTGATAGGGGTAACCTCTCGGAGCGGGAGTATGAGCGGCTGGTTCGCCAGCAACAAGAGAAGCGGTAAGAAGCTGCGGGCATTCTACTGGGCGGTGCAACCTTCCGGGTAAGGAGGTAGTTTGTGGCAGTATGAAAACCCGCCGTTTCCTTCCCCTGCTACTGCTGGCTCCGCTGGCCTTCACTGCTTTCATTCCTGGTCCGCCCGCGCCGGCTGCCGATGCCAACTTGAGCAAAATCAAGCTGCCGGCCGGCTTTACCATCAGCTACTTTGCCCAAGGCGTGAAAAGTGCCCGCGAACTAGCAGTAGGCTCCGATGGCACCGTGTATGTGGGCACCAAAGACGACAAGGTATTTGCCCTGCCCGACCGTAATAAGGACGGCCGCGCCGATGAGGTAGTAACAATTGCCACGGGCCTGAACGCGCCCAACGGGGTAGCCGTGCGCAATGGGGCCCTCTACGTGGGCGAAATTAACCGCATCGTGCGCTTTGATAACATTGCCCAGCGCCTGCGTCAGAAGCCCAAGCCGGTGGTCGTGTACGATAAGCTGCCCAACAAGGACTGGCACGGCTACCGCTACATTTCCTTCGGGCCCGATGGCAAACTGTACGTGCCCGTGGGGGCGCCGTGCAACAGCTGCCTACCCGAAGATCCAATTTATGGTACTATCAACCGGCTAAATGCCGATGGTACGGGACTGGAAATATTCGCCTACGGAGTTCGTAACACGGTTGGTTTCGACTGGAGCCCCAAGGACAAGGCTCTGTGGTTCACGGATAACGGCCGGGATATGCTGGGCGACAACCTGCCGTCCGACGAGTTGAACCGCGCCCCCAATGCTGGACTGCACTTCGGCTTCCCCTTCTTCTTTGCCGGCGACGTGCCCGACCCTGAGCTAAGCAAAGGCAAGTCGGCGGCTACCTATGCCAAGCCCGCCCGCAAGCTGGGGCCCCACGTGGCGGCACTAGGAATGAAATTTTATACGGGTAGCAAGTTTCCGGCCCAGTACAGAAACCAGATTTTTATTCCCGAACACGGCTCCTGGAATCGTAGCAACAAAATCGGGTACCGCATCAGCCTCGTGAAGCTCGATGCAACGGGCAAGCAAGCCGTGAGCTACGAAACCTTTGCCGACGGCTGGTTGCAAGGACAGAAGCCCTGGGGCCGGCCCGTGTGCCTGCTGGTGCTCCCCGATGGCTCCCTACTGGTGTCTGACGACCAGAACGACGCGGTGTATCGCATCAGCTACAAAGGATAAGTAGTACCCAAGTGCGATGGAGAAAAGAGAGCCTACTGGATGGGTGCGCTAGTGGCGCAGCCTCGGTGGTAGGTTCTTATTTCTCCATCTCACATTTTCGGCTTTACTTGCCACTCATGAAAACGCAGCGCGCATCCAAGCGGACGGTAGGGCGTCGGGAGTTGGTAGACTTTCCGCACTTTCACCTGTGGGGGGTAGAAGCCAAGATAGATACCGGTGCCTACACCGGTGCCATTCACTGCAGCAACATCCACGTACAAACCGGTCCCGACGGCCGGCCGCGCTTGCACGTGCTACTGTTAGACCCCTCGCACTCCAACTTTGATGGCACGCCCATGGAGTTTGCGCAGTTTTCCTTACGCGACATCAAAAGCTCCAACGGCGACGTGCAGGAACGCTACGTTATCCGCGCTGCAATTCGACTATTTGGTGAAGATTTCGACACGGAGTTTTCGCTTTCCGACCGTTCTGATATGCGTTATCCAGTGCTGATTGGGCGGGTATTGCTGCGGCAGGCCCGTTTCGTGGTCGACGTGGCCCGGCGTAACGTGTCCTATAAAAGTCAGCTCGCAAGCCGCTAAGGCGGAGGTTTTGCCCCGTATCTTTGTGCGCGCTTCTGCTCCTTCTATCCTTCAAGCACCCTCTCTAATGAAACTGGCGATTCTATCGCGCGAGCCGAAGCTTTATTCCACTACCCGTTTGGTAGAGGCTGCCGAGCAGCGTGGCTACCAAGCCGTGGTAGTAGACCACTTGCACTGTAACCTGGTTCTTGAAAAAGGCAAGCCAGGCATTATTTACGAAGGCCAAAAGCTCGAAGGCTTCGACGCCATTATTCCTCGTATCGGGGCTTCCGTGACGTTTTATGGCTGCGCGGTAGTGCGGCAGTTTGAGATGATGAAGGTGCGCACAGCCGTCGAAAGCCAAGCCATTGTGCGCAGCCGCGACAAACTGCGTTCCATGCAAATCCTCAGTCGGGCGGGCGTGGGTATGCCCAAAACAGCCTTCACTAATTACTCGGATGAGGTGCCGGAAATGATTCAGCAAGTAGGTGGGGCTCCGGTCATCATCAAGCTGCTGGAAGGCACCCAAGGCCTCGGCGTGGTGCTGGCTGAGTCGGCCAAAGCGGCACAATCGGTTATTGAAGCGTTCCACAACCTGAAGGCCCGCATTATTGTGCAGGAGTTCATTGCGGAAAGCAAGGGTGCCGACCTACGGGCCTTCGTCGTCAATGGTGAGGTAGTAGGGGCCATGAAGCGCCAGGGTAAGGAGGGCGAATTCCGCTCCAACTTGCACCGGGGCGGTTCAGGCACGCTGGTCAAGCTAAGCCGGGCCGAAAAGGCAGCGGCTCTGCTGGCCGCTAAAGCCCTGGGCCTAGGTATTGCCGGCGTCGATATGTTGCAAAGCCAGCGGGGGCCCCTAGTGCTGGAGGTAAATTCCTCACCGGGCTTGGAAGGTATTGAGAAAGCAACCGGCCTCGATATTGCGGGCAAAATCATTGAATATACCGCCGAAATAGCTCAGAAGAAGAAAGTAAAAAAGGCCACTACCAAGCCCCAGAGCTCGGAAGTGCTGCCCGATAGCCAACCCGACTAACGGTACTAGCTGCTTACTTTTTCGTTAAGAGAGCCATCCTTTACAAAGCACGTTTGCACTGTGAAGGATGGCTTTTTCGGTTGCAAACGAAGGCCGCGAATGACCCGCTTTTCCGTTCCAGCTTTGCTCGGTGTTTGGGCGCGTTCTTATTCTTGGCTGGCTTACGTGCAGGGCGAGCCCAGGAGACTAGTGGGAGGTGAGGTGTAAGAGGAACACTATATAGTCGGCCGGGTTTTTGCTAAAGTGCAGGTTTGAAGCCATTTCGTACTGCCTTGCCTGATTCCGTAACTACTGCCCTTGCCCCCGTCAACCTGCTGCTGAATGGCTTAACCATCAAACCCGGCGAACAGGTGCTGACGCGGTTGGTAATTTCGCGGCTCCCTTCGGGGACGGTAATCGATATTCCGGTGCACGTGTTTCGCTCCCAGCAGCCCGGCCCCACGGTGCTGCTTATGGCTGGTATGCACGGCGACGAAGTCAATGGCATCGAAACGATTCGCCGCCTCATTCGGCGGGACATGCTGCAGCCCCTGCGCGGAACCATTATTGCCATTCCCATCCTCAACATCTACGGGTTCCTGAACTTTTCACGAGAAGTTCCGGATGGCAAAGACGTCAACCGTTCGTTTCCCGGTAACCCCCGCGGGTCGTTGGCTAGCCGGGTTGCGCACCGGTTCATGCGCGAAATCATGCCCTTGATTGATTACGGCATTGATTTTCATACGGGTGGCGCCACGCGCGCAAATATTCCCCAGATCAGGTGCCTCCTGCAGCAGGATGCCGAAACCGATGCGCTTGCGGCGGCCTTCTGTGCTCCGTTCACCTTGCACGCGGCGTTGCGGCCCGGCTCACTACGGGAAGCGGCTATGCAGCTGGAAAAGCGCATTATCGTCTTCGAAACTGGGGAGTCGTTGCGGCTTGATGAAAACGGTATCGACGAAGCCATTGCGGGCACGTTCCGGCTGTTGCAGCATTTAGGGATGGTAGCTGAGGCAGCCCTTCCCGCGCGGCCTAGCGTGGTATGTATGCGTTCTTCCTGGCTGCGCGCCCGCTACGCTGGGCTATTTCGTAGCCACGTGCACTTGGGCGACTACGTAGAGAAAGGGCAAGTGTACGGCACTGTATCGGACCCGTACGGAGAGCGGTCGGTGCGGCTGGAAGCACCAGTAGCGGGCTACATCATTGGCCTCAACCACATGCCAGTGGTCAACCAGGGAGATGCGCTCGTACACGTGGGTCGCACCGACGTGACGCCTACCCGCCTGGATCTGGCGGCTCCATTCGATGAGAAACCCGCTCTCCCCACTGATGCCGAGCCCGATGAGGAGGAAGACGAGCTGGATGGCGAGGACGAACTCAACCACGGCGAGTAACCGTCCTACTACCAGTCTATTGTTGCGGAGTGAGTGGTATAGTCGGCGGGGCTTTGTTTCTTTGGGTTCTGGTTGGGCTCAGAACCTACGAGCCGCTAGACGTTTCTTTCTTTTTGCATTTCGATGAAAAATTCTCTCCAACTGGCTATCAATGCCGTGCTGGTCATTGCCGTGGCCGTGTTGTTTTACCTGCACTTTGCCAACCAGCCTACTGCCACTACCCCTAAGAAGCCGGTAGCTGCCACCGCACCCTCCGACTCCGCTACTTCTTCTGCCATAGCTACTGAGGACCCCGCTGACCTGACTGCCGCCGCCGATACCGAGAAAGTAGCTTATGTGGAATCCAGCAAGTTACTAGATGGGTACCAAGGTATGAAGGATGCGCGGCGGAGCTTTGAAGCCAAGGCCAAGCGCTGGGAGGCGCAAAACCAAAAGATGGTGCAGGGCTTTCAGGGCGCTGTGCAGAAGTACCAGCAGCAAGCCGCTAGCCTGACCGCCGAGCAGCGCGCTGCTACGGAGCAGCAATTGCAAGGACGCCAGATGCAGGTGCTCAAGAGCAGGAAAAGCTGCAACGCCAGGCCCAAGAAGAGGAAGCTAAGATGACCCAGCAAGTGCTGGAGCGCATCCACAAGCAGGTGGAAGTGTACGGCAAGCAGAACGGCTACCGTCTGATTCTGATAGCGGCTCCTAGCGGTACCATTGCGTATGGCCGGAAGGACTTGGACATTACAACTCCCGTGCTCAAGCACCTCAACACGGAATACAGCAGCAAGAAAAAATAGCTTTCTGCCCGTTACAGTACAGTATAGAAAACGGCCTCGTCGAGATACTTCGACGAGGCCGTTTTTGTGGTGGGAGTGAGCAACCATGCACTTCGGTTGAGGACGAATTACTTGCTATGGGTAGGGTAGGTGGTATTAAACCTAGGCCTTGGAAATGCGTCAAAGAAACGTAAGCACTACCAACCTAGTAGCTCTCCGACCCCTGAAAAACTACCTGAAATTTCCCTTTTTCCTCTTCGTACTTCTGTTGGCCGCGGCTTCGCTTTCTGGTTGCGTAACTTCTGCGGGCACTGGCGTTGTTGTGGGCCCCGACCCATACTACCGGCCCTATCCTCGCCCTTACTACCGCGCCTACCGCGGCCTTATTACCACCCACGTCGGGTTATTGTGGCACCCGCACCTCGGCCTTACTATCATGGTCATCCAGGGCGGACGTACCGCGGCAGCGACCCAGGTAAGAATACCCGCGCAATCCTACGTAAGCAAAGAGGCCCCGCTGCATTGCAGTGGGGCCTCTTTGCTTACGTAGGATTGCTACTTAGAAAGCAAACCGCAGGCTGACGGCTGCATCGTTGTAAAGGCCGGTGTAACCATCAAACACCTCAAAGAAAGGTTTGTAGTCAACCCCAATAACGAAGGCAGGTCTTCCATTTTGTATTCTAGACCTAAGATAAGGTCGGCGCCTCCTACAATGTAGTTGGTATCATCGTACCAGTAGCGGTTGTAGAAAGAGTACTTTTTGCCCCGGCGGAAACGTACATCTTCAAAGTAGTAGCGGCCCTGGTAGGAGCCGATATGGGCACCCGCACCGTAGTAAAATTGCAGGCCTTTAAAGTCGGATACTGGTAGGTGCTTTTCCAGTAATAGGGTGACACGGCCACCCCGTGCGGCATATTCTCGGGTGAGTAGGCCTTCAAATGCCACATTGTTCTTACCACTCAGGAAGTGCTTTACCGTGAGGCCCGAAGACCAGCCTCCGCCCCGTAGGCCGATACCGGTAGTATAGCCGGAGCCGCTGCCACCACTTTTCTTTTTGCTCTGTGCATGTGCCCCCTCAACTGAGCTTAGCAGCCCTAAGCACAGCATACCAAAAACTAAACGCTTCATGCGCAAACTGGAATAGATAAAAATTAGTGTCTGGCAAAAGTACAAACAGGCTGGGAATACGGCTAGTCTTATTTATAATCCGCTGGAAGCTAGGCGTGCTGGGGTAGAGGAATGCACTTGTGTGCCTACGCTAGACGCTTCGGCGGCGCTTAGCATAGCATGCGCTACGGTATCGGCGCCCACAGCGCGGTACTTGCGTAGTGGTCCTTGCAAAATAGGCCCTAGGGTGCGCAATACGAAGGCCCCTATTCGCTCACCAGTGCGTGGCCTGGCGCGCTGGCCCAGCAGCAAAGAAGGCCGGAAAATATGAATAGCCCGAAAGGGGGCTTGCTGCACTGCCTCTTCCATTTCGCCCTTTACCCGGCTGTAGTAGAACCGGGAGTGAGAGTTGGCGCCCAGGGCCGATACGACCAGAAACTGAGCCGCAAAATTGCCGGCCGTAAGGGCGGCTAGCTTCACAACGTATAGATAATCAACCGTGTAAAAGGCCTCCTTGGAGCCAGCTTCGCGCAGAGTAGTACCTAGGCAGCAGAACACGTCATCGGCGATAAGCTGGAAGCGGTGGTCTTCGAGGTGGTCGAAATCGAGGAGGCGCTGCTCTAACTTGGGATGAACTACCAATACCGGCCGCCGGCCCACTACAATAACCCGGTTATACCGGTTGGAAGCGAGCAGCAAGGGCAGCAGCTGGCTCCCGATAAGGCCGCTGGCACCAGCAATGAGTGCGGTTTTCTGCATACGGAGACTGCATAGATCAGCAAAAAGCAAAGACAGGAAACGGCAGTAGCGCTTAAGTTGGTACGTGTACCATTCTGCTGTTGCCCACCTGCTAGCTAATGGATGCGGAAAGTTCTGTGGCAGTTGCCTACTCAGGCCAGGGTAGTAGCTAGAAAGCCCTGCAAACACCTCCGGGCTGCCAGCACAGCGCGCCAGCAGCCCGGAAGTAGAAATCTAAGCCGAAAACACTATTCGCCCGGAGTTACAAGGGTGGTCTTCTCTGGTGCCAGCTCTACTACGCCTTGCTTGTAGAGAGAGCCTAGTGCTTTTTTAAACACCTTTTTACTCATGCCCAACCGACGATACACATCGTCGGGCTCGCTCTTGTCGCCCAGTGGGAGGGAGCCACCTGCTTGGCGCAGAGCAGCAAGTAGGGTGTCGGCGGCGGCTAAGGCTTCATCGTAGCCGGGGCGCTGCAGGCTTAGGTCCAGCTTGCCGTCGGGGCGCACCTGCCGGATGTAGCCCGTGTGCACATCGCCAAGGCGCAGGGGCTTGAATACCTCATTGTGGTAGAGTAGGCCCTGATGCGTACCATCCACAATGACTTTGTATCCCAAGTCAGTTTCCTCGGCCACAAACAGGTCGGCAGAGTCACCGGCTTTGCCCGGGAATGGGGCCTCGCTTAGAAACCACTCCCACTTAGCCGAGGCCACGATGCGGTCAGTGGTTTCATCCAGATACACGAATACTGTAACCCGCTCTCCGGAGCGCAAATTGCGGCGCTGGTTGCGGTAGGGCAGGAACAGGTCTTTTTCCAGGCCCCAATCGAGAAACGCGCCGTTCGGCGTTACATCGCGCACGGTAAGCGCCGCAAACTGGCCTACCCGAGCATAGGCTCTAAGTTCGTAGCAATGAGGCGGTCTTCCGAGTCGCGGTACACAAATACGCGCACAATGTCGCCCACATGGGTTCCCTCGGGAATGTATTTGCGCGGGAGCAGCAGGTCGCCATCGTCGGAAGTCAGGTACATTCCGAAATCTACCTCGCGGGCTACCTCTAGGTCGTTGAAATCACCAAGGTTCATCTGCAATCAAAAAAGAGAAGTAAGGATCAAAAGGCTGCACTACCAGGGGCAGGCGGCGTTTACCGAAGCCAGGTGGGCGCTCTGGTACTGTGCCCAGTCTTGTATACGTGGTGTAAAGGTGAGAAGAACCCGCGCGAAGCCAGCAATTTTTCGTCCTCTTCCTGGGGTTCTTCCCGGGGCCTACTGGTAGCGCACTACGCCGGGCGAGCTAAAGCTGAAGTCGCTGAAGTCGTAATAGGCACGGGAGTTTTCGAAAATACGGATGCCATTGGGTGCGCTCATGCCGCGGGGGTAGAAACCAAAGCTGATTTGGAAGGTGCGCACGGCCGCGTACTCATTGCGGAAGCGCAGCCCCAAGCCAAAACCCATGTAGGGAGCATCGTAGAACGGGAGGGCTTGCTTGAGGTTGTTGGAGTTAAGCCAGGCAACATCGGCAAAGGCAATGCCCGCCATCCGGAAACCCAGGAACGAGACGGGTGTGAACAGCGTGGCCTCGTAATTGAGCGTAACGCGGCTGCTGCCCAGCAAAATAGTGCCCGGCTGAAAGCCGCGCAGCCCCCGTTCCCCATCAATGGACAAGGGCCGCTCGTCGGGAAGGCGGTTGAGGCCAATGCTGCTGCGCTGCCAAAAAAAGTGGCGCCACTGGTAATTACCCGTATGGTATAAGCGCGTGAACAGCAGTACCTCGCCCGTGAGTACGCCCTGCTGCCAACGCCCGTCGCGGCGGTAGCTGCCAAATTCGCCGTTCATGTACAAGTAGCCCCGCTGCGGGTGGTAGCCGGCATAGCCCAGCCGGAAACCATAATAGCGCCGGTCGCCCTGCTCATTGAACTCGTAGCCCGTAGTGAGGCTAGCCAGCGTGCCCGTTGGTATGTCCTCCGTTCGGCCAAAGCCAAACAGATATTTGTCCTTGTAGTACCGGCGTACACTGTAGCCTACGGTGGCCAGCATCAGGTTGGCATTGTGCAAGTCGAGAGCAGGCTTAGCACTGTAGAAGGTGCGGATGCTACGCGCCGAAACAATGAAGCGTCCTGGGTTCTCGTAGCCTAAGTCGTAGCTTTTGAGACGTAGCGCTCGGCCTACCCACACATCCTGCTCGTTGTAGCGCATGGGGCTGAATATGTACGGCTCAGTTTCTGAGCCCGTGCCTCCCGTTGCCAGTAGGCGGTCTACATATCGGTAGCTTATGGCCCCGGCGTACCGCGTGTTTACCGAGAAGAAGTCGCGGGAGAAACGCAGCGTCGATTCCTGATTGCGCGTTTCGTTGCGGTACTGAGCTTGGCCGTAGAAGAAGTTTCGGAAAGGAATCAGGTAACTGCCGTTGTAGCGCCAAGTTTGGGCCCCGGGCCCAACATCCGTCCGGCCATACTCATAGCGGTTTCGGATTTGGTGGCCCTGCCCGAGGAAGTTCACGTCGCGCAAGCCTATTACGCCGGCCCCCACATCGCGCAGCTGAAACGAGCCGCTGATGCTGAACACATCCTTGGTAATGATTCGGATATCGACGCTATCGGCGGTAGTAGTACGCTCGTTTACGAACACGCGGGCATCTAACAACTCCGACGTCTGACGGAGTAAGCGTTCTGACTCCGCCAGGGCTTGGGGCTCCAATTCTTCGCCTGTGCGAAACAGCAGCACCTGCCGCACCCGCGACCGAGTGGTTTTGATGTGCAAAGTGTTGCCGGTTTTCTCCATGAAGTTGCGCGGCCGGCGGGTGGAGTCGGAGATGCTGAACCCAAAGGCATCGAGCGTCTGAATGTCGATGCTGCGTACAATCTTGTAGCTGTGCCGATCAAACTGTCGGTCGAGCAGCACGGCGTCAAGGCCCGCCCGGTCTTCGCGCCGTTCAGTGAAATTGAACAGGGCCGACGCGGCTTTGCCCGCTATGGTTTTGCGCTTGGTGTACGCCTTCAGGCCGTTGAGCAAACGCTCTTCATCGAAGCGGCGGCGTAGGGAGTCGGGGCGAGTTGTTAGGCGGGTTGTGTCGGCCTGTTGAGCTATGACAGGGCTAGCCACAACCAGCAGGCCGAGCCACAACAACCAATAAAAGGGTACTAGGTACCGCATATTCGGGAAAAAGCCACTACCACTTGCTACTGCAAGATACGCCAATAGCGCGTTTTTATGCGCAATTGCACGCATAGAAAGGCCCTGTGAAGCAGAACAGGAGGGCCTAGACTAGGAGTTGATAAAAGGGGTGGATAAATCTGCGCGCAGCGGAACATTTCTAACGAATTTAGCCTTAGTAGATATTGCGTAAGTGCGCGCATAACTCTATTTTTAAGCCAATAAATCGGCCCAATGAACGACCAGCGCATTCAGGAAAAGCTAAGTATTTTGGCAGACGCCGCGAAGTACGATGTATCGTGCTCTAGCAGTGGGGGCAAGCGCGAGAACGAGGACAAAGGGCTGGGCAATGCCGAGGGCATGGGGATTTGCCATAGCTATACCGAAGACGGCCGTTGCGTGAGCCTGCTTAAGATCTTGCTCACCAACCATTGCATCTTCGATTGCGCTTACTGCGTGTCGCGCCGCTCCAATGATGTGAAGCGCGCTGCCTTCACGGTAGACGAGGTAGTAGATCTGACCATGAACTTCTACCGTCGCAATTACATCGAAGGGCTGTTCCTAAGTAGCGGTATTTTCTCCTCGCCGGATTATACCATGGAGCGCTTGGTGCGCATCATCAAGAAGCTGCGTACTGAGCACAAGTTCAACGGCTACATTCACGTAAAGGCTATTCCTGGTGCTTCTGAGGAGCTGATTCAGGAAGCCGGCTTGTACGCCGACCGTTTGAGCGTGAACATTGAGCTGCCTTCGGAAATGAGCCTGACGACGCTGGCTCCGGAGAAAAACTACCAAGAGATTCTGACTCCAATGGCCCAAATCCGGGACGGCATTGTGCAGAATAAAGAGGAGAAGGCACTATTCAAGAAGGTACCGCAGTTTGCTACCGCTGGCCAAAGCACCCAGCTCATCGTGGGAGCGTCGGCGGAAAACGACCTGCAGATTATCAACCTTACTGATTCGCTCTACAAAGGCTACGGCCTGAAGCGGGTGTATTACTCCGGCTACATTCCCGTAACCGATGATGCACGCCTACCACAGGTAACGCAGCCCCCGCTGATACGGGAGCACCGCCTCTACCAAACCGACTGGCTTATGCGTTTCTACGGCTTTCAGGCCGACGAAATCCTGGACCCCGCGCATCCCTTCCTCGACTTGGAGGTTGACCCCAAACTGGCATGGGCCCTGCGCAACCGCCACGTGTTTCCGGTGGATGTAAACACGGCCGATTACGAGATGATTTTGCGCATTCCGGGGGTCGGAGCGCGCTCGGCCAAGCGCATTGTGGCCGCGCGCCGGTTCTCGCCCGTCACCCTCGACCATCTGCACAAGTTTGGGGTAGTGCTCAAGCGTGCTAAGTTCTTTCTGACTTGCCGCGGGCAAGCCCTGGAAAAGCGTGATTACGACGAGCAAACTATTCGGCGTCAGATTCTCTTCGGAGCAGGTTCCGTCCGCTCTGCTCTCGTTACGCAACAACTCGATCTATTTGCCCAAGCTTCTTAACCTAGGGCCGGCGGTACAATACTAGTAAGCCGCCGGCTCCTGTCAACTGACTTCCGTCATGACTATTTCTCATCGCGCCGCCGACGCGTCGGCCGCTTCCTTCGACCCACAGAAACCCCAGAAAGTAGCCCGGGTAGCGTGCTGCTGTAAGCTCTCGGACCTGTTGCCGCTAGTACGGCAGATGCACCAAGAAGCCGCCCGGCGTAATGCGGCCCGCAACGGCCAGCAGTCGGAGGCGGCCTAGTGCCTCAAGGAGCCGCAACCTTGTACTGCTGGACTGGGTAGGGTAGAAGGTGGAACACGAGTTAGAACACCATTTCGTCCAGACCAACGGCATTACTCTGCACGTAGTACAAAGCGGACCTGCCCAGGGGCCGCTGGTAGTGCTGCTGCATGGTTTTCCTGAGTTTTGGTACGGCTGGCGCCATCAAATTCAGGTGTTGGCGGCGGCTGGGTACCGCGTATGGGTGCCAGACCAGCGCGGCTATAATCTCAGCGAAAAACCACCACGAGTAGCCGACTACCGCATTCATCGGCTCGGGGCAGACATTCTGGGGTTGCTGGATGCAGCGGGCCAGCAGAAAGCGGCCCTGGTTGGTCACGATTGGGGTGCGGCCGTCACGTGGTGGCTTGCGGCCAATCATGCGGAGCGACTCACGCGGGTTGCTATCCTGAACGTGCCCCACCCGGCCGTACTGGGGCGCGCACTCAGGCGCACGCCACGCCAGTTATTGAAAAGCTGGTACATTTTCTTTTTCCAATTGCCTTGGCTGCCCGAGCGACTTTTCAAGCGAAAAGGCTTCCGATTTGGTCGTGGCGCCCTGCGCGGCACCAGTCGGCCGGGTACGTTTGCTTCTGATGACTTGCGGCAGTATGTGGCAGCGTGGTCGCAGCCTGGGGCCCCTACCGGCATGATTAACTGGTACCGAGCTGCCTTTCGCAAGGCGGGGCAGGTAGGGAAAGCCGGCAAGATTACGCTGCCAGTGCGCATCCTCTGGGGCCGTAAAGATGCCTTCTTAGAGCCAGTGTTGGCCCAGCTGAGCGCCGAACAATGCGAGCAAGTGGAGCTAACGTACGTTGACCATGCCACCCACTGGCTGCACCAAGAAGAGCCTGATGCAGTAAACAGCTTGCTACTCCGTTTTCTGCAAGCTGACTTGGATACCTTTTCCGCCTGACGCACTCCTATGAGTCATTCCCTCACTCCTGTTCCTTCCGGAAAAGCAGCTACCTCTACCGGGGCCGTTAGAACGCAGGCGAAAGCGCCTCAGCTCATTAACCCACCACTGGATTACGCCTACGACGGCTCGTTTGAGGGACTATTAACGGTACTATTTCAGGTCTACGACCGGAAGTCGGCCCCGAATAGCATTCAGCCGCTGGGTGCCGTACAAGGTGGCCTGTTCGCGCAGCCCGTGCAGGTAGATACCGATGAGGCCATGGCCGCGCGGGTGTGGGAAGGCCTGTTGCGCTACATGGATAAGGAAGCGCGCACGCGGTTATTTCATGCTTTTCTGAGCGAACAGCCGGACCGAGAGCTTCTGATTTTCCGCTATGCTGACCTTGCCATGCGTGCCGGCCGCGACATTGCCGAAAACTATGCCGACGACAATGTGCGGCGCATAGCTGGCATTGCCCAGCAAATGTACCGCGAAAAGCACCGAATGGAGGCCTTCGTGCGTTTCGAGAAAACTAGCGACGGGCTATTCCACGCAACCATCGACCCAGACTTCGATGTGCTGCCCCTGATTGCGCCGCACTTCACCAAACGTTACGCCGACCAGCGTTGGCTGATCTTCGACCAGCGCCGCCGCTACGGGCTGTACTACGACCTGACGCGCACCGATATAGTAGAATTTGAAAGTAGCGGCCCCCAGCGCAATACCGATATTTCTGCCACCGTGCTCGATGAGCGGGAGCCGTTGTTTAAGTTGCTTTGGCAGTCCTACTTCGACCACGTGAACATACCAGAGCGCAAAAATATGAAGCTGCACCGCCGCCACATGCCCCTGCGTTACTGGCGCTACCTCAGCGAAAAACAGCCGCGCGAGCAGCGCTTCGAGCCCATTAAGAACAAGAAACCCATTGGATAAAGGCACTGACCGTACGACAAAAGAGGTAATTTGCGGCCCTTAACCAAGGCACACAACGAGTATGGTGTGCCTCCACTTAACGCAGTATATGGGTAGCACACTCGTTTTCGGGGCTTCGGGCCAACTTGGGCAATGTTTAAAGCACGTGGTGGCCGAGCGCAACACGGCAGAGCTAGTTTTCTTGCCGGAGGAGCAAGCCAACATTCTAGATATGGGAATGTTGCAAGCGGCTTTTGCCCAGTACAAGCCAGCCTATTGCATCAACTGTGCCGCCTATACTGCTGTAGATAAAGCGGAGGATGACATAGATATTGCCCGCAAAGTAAACCGCGACGGCGCCGAGAATCTAGCAAAGTTGTGCGGCGAATATGGTACTACCCTCATCCACATTTCCACCGATTTCGTGTTTGCTGGCACTGGCAATCAGCCCCTCGTCGAAACCGATGAAGCTGCTCCTATCAGCGTGTATGGCCTCACCAAACTGGAAGGCGAGCAAGCTATTCCAGCCCATACCAATCAGTATTTCATTTTGCGCACTAGCTGGCTGTACTCCGAGTACGCCAACAACTTCGTGAAAACCATGCTGAAGCTGGGTCGGGAGCGGGAAGAGCTGCGCATTATCTGGGACCAGGTAGGTACGCCTACCTATGCCATTGACTTGGCTGGCTGCATTGTTAGCATCATCGAAAGCCAGAGCCAGCAGTATGGCATCTATCATTACAGCAACGAGGGCGTTACATCCTGGTACGATTTTGCCCACGCTATCTTCGAGTTAGGCAACGTAGCAGTTCGTACGGTGCCCATCCGTACTGCCGAATATCCTACCAAAGCCACGCGGCCCGCGTATTCCGTGATGGATAAGACCAAGGCTAAAACTCAGCTTGGCGTTGCCATCCCCCATTGGCGCGATAGTTTGAAGGTGTGCATCAGCCGATTAGAAGCATAGCCTCTCTTGCTAGGTAACTACTAAAACTAGCAAACGGCTGTAAGCCTGATAGATATTGCCAAGCGAAAAGGCCACCACTACTCAGTAAGTAATGGTGGCCTTTTTGCGTGAGAACAGCTTGTATTACTATGCTACAAAACCGCAGCAGTGCTACTAATGCTAGACATATTATATTGATTGACGTAATGATTATGCCTGTTAGGTAGCTATAATTACAAAGAACAGAGTAGTGAAAGCAAGTCCTTGTTCATTACACTCAAACCATTGTTACTATGTCTCGATTTGCTACTTCAAAATACGATTACTGGCCTATCTATGAGCATCTTAAAAAATACTATCCACTAGGAATCACTATTCAATATGATGATATGGCAGAATTGTGGAGCTACCCCGGCTACAAGGAATTGGGGACTCAAATAGTTACTGCTATCCAAGACGAGGCTCAATACGCTAAATGGACTCGATTTACGGCACAGATAGCGGATACCGTAGGACTTCCTAGTATGAGTACTACCTACGGTCAGCATCCATGCTATAGTGCTATTCTAAAAATAGATGAAGTTGCAGTGGGGAACCGGTTGCTAGTTAAAGAGCTATTTTTCGCTGTAAGTGTAGTCGGACCTTTTTACACTGTATTGGGTCAGGACCAGGTTGTTACTACACTTGTCGATCAACCCGTGCGGAGTACATCTTACCTAACCCTTTCCCCACAGGACGAATATAAAGAGGCATTTGAGGCAACATGCCAAGCAATTGAGCAATACTTTACTGGATACCGGTTCGTGCCTTTTTCTATTGCTACTCGACGTTTGCAAGGATTATATTATGGAGTAAATGAATCAGACCACAACCCTATCTTCTATGGCCTCTTCAATGACCAAGTAGATATACACGCGGCAACTGTGGGAAGCCGCTCCTACAAGAACGAGGACTGGATTCGTAATGACTGGAAGGATGATGGTGGCAGATGGGAAATATATCCACCGATGATGTAATTGTAATAAGGCCTTGCTCTACTTGTTAGCCATAGAATACTAATGGGTACTATGCTCGTCCGTAGAACCGGTTGAGTAGGTAGCTAACACCACAAAGCTTAGTCCGACAGAACACACGCCCAGCCACTGAAAATGGTCCCAGGCAATGCCGCCTAGCAAAGACCCCATAGAAGCACCAATGAAGCAGCAAGTCATGTACACGGTGTTGAGGCGGCTCCTGGCCTCTGGACGCAAGGTGAAAATGCGGGCTTGGTTGGAAATGTGCGCCATCTGTTGACCCACATCCAGAAGGATGACCCCTACTACGAGGCCCAGCAGGTAGTAGCCTCCAAAGCTTAAAAGCAAGTAAGCTCCAAGAAACAGGAGAATACCCAGGTTCAGGGCGTAATCGGCTCCTTTCGTGTCGGCTGATTTACCCGCGAAGGAAGCCGCAAAGGCTCCACTAGCACCAATCAGCCCGAATAGGCCCGCTACGTCGCTGTGGTAGTGATAGGCATCGCTCTCCAAGAAAAACACGAGACTAGTCCAGAATGCACTGAACCCGGCAAACATGCAGGCCCCCACTACGGCCGAGCGGCGCAGTATCGGCAATTCACGCGTTAAGGTGCCAAGGGATTTAAGCAAGCTCCCGTAGCTGCCCGTAAACTGAGGCTGATTGCGGGGTAGCATGCGAGACAGAATTCCCGTGAGAACTACCATCAGGCCCGCGCCCACCCAGAACATAGTCCGCCAGCCGAAGTGTAGTCCCACGTAGCCACTTACGGTGCGCGAAAGCAGAATTCCAATTAGTAGTCCGCTCATTACTTTGCCTACTACCCGGCCACGTTCTTCGTCGCTGGCCAAGGACGCGGCCATTGGGATGAGAAGCTGGGGTACGGCTGAAAATACGCCAATTAGCAAACTGGCTGCTACCAGTAGCCCATACGTGGGAGCATAGGCCGCGCCGGCCATGCACACGGCGGCGCAGAGTAGCAGGCCCAGCGTTAGGCCTTTGCGCTCCCGCTTGTCGCCGAGGGGAACTACAAACAGCAACCCTAGTGTGTAGCCTACTTGCGTGATAGTAGCCACCAAGCTAGCCTGGCTTTCCGACAAGCCAAACGTGTGGCTGATTGCTACCAGCAGGGGCTGATTGTAATAGATATTGGCTACTACCAGGCCGCAGGTTACGGCCATAAGCCATACCAGGGAGGCCGCAAGGGGGGGAGTAGGGGCGGGGGTAGGTGCTGCTGATAAATGAACGTCAGCAGAAGCGGTTTCTCTCATGCAGTGAAATGCGCCACAACCTGTTGGCTACGGCGTAGGTGTGTGCAGAGAACCGCTAAATACAAAGAAGGTTGCTTAGCCCCACTATGAGTTTACTGTCGTTGATGGCGGCCTAGTTGTTTTCGACGTAGCAAGTGCAGAAGTACACGGGGATATTTCTATGAGCTAAGGGGGCAAGTTCTAGCTCACACACTGCTTCTTGTATACGCCCGGTGTTACGCCTTCGTACTGTTTAAAGATCTTCTGAAAGTAGCCCGTGTTGTTGAAGCCAGCCCGGAAACACACATCCGCCACGGTTAGTAGGGGCTGCCGTAGTAGGCGCTTCGCTTCGGCCAGCCGCTCCCGAATAATGTACTCAACGGGTGTAATACCCAGCTCCCGCTTGAAGATGCGGAAGAATGTAGCCTTGCTCATGCAAGCTAGCTCCGAGAGCTTCTCTACCGTAATCTGCTCGGTGAGGTGCTGCTTAATGTAGTGAACCACGGCCGCAAACCGGTGGGAGGTAAGGTGCTGGGTGTAGTTGTGGAAAAGAAGCTGACGAGCCTGGGTTTGCATCAGGCGTACTAGCATCTCCTGAATGGTAAACGACGCCAGCACGTCCTTCACCCGTCCCGTGTCGCGGGCCGAGAGCTGTACCAGGCGCTCCAGCGTGCCCGTCAGTTCCGGAGTGTTTTGGAAGTGCGCATGGTCGAGTAGGTCGAGGTGCCAGGGGTGAGTTGCTTCCGCCAGGGGCTGCTCCTCGTTCAGCAAATCCACCGTTTGGCGAATGGTATCGGTCGGAATAGCCACGGCTAAGCACTGAGTGGGACGCTCCTCGGCAGCCTCGGGAAAATCAATAACCATGGTTTCGTTCTCACCCACCACCACCGACTCGCCGGGCAGGTACTCGAAGGCTGGCCGGCCTTGCAGGTGCATCACTTTCTTACCGCGTAGCATCGTCGTCAGTACCACGTGGCCCATGCTGAGCGGCACTTGGTGGGCCATGCGGTGGGTCTCAAATACGTTTAGCTCGAAGGCTTCCAGGGAATAGACCGTACGGTTTTCCACCAGGGTAGTAAGCTGCTCGGGGCGATGCAAGGCAATGGAAGCGGTAGATGGGACATAGGAGCGAGGAGGCAGAAAGGAAGAGAACAAGTGCACTGCTTGCAGCCTTGCTACAGCTACGTAGCAAAGTGCCTAGAAAAGAACCATGCTAAGGGTAGAACGTTGCAAATCACCTGCGTAGCATGTTGCGTGAAGATAAGTTATATGTGAGTAAGTGGTTACAAATTGAGATAATACCTTGCTTTTGTGCGAGAATAGTGGAGCTATGAGGATTCCACAGAAGGGTACCTTGCTAGCATCAACAACAGCCAAGCTTCTCACCCATGGAAACTCTCGAAAAAACCACCACCCTTGTTGAGCGCCCCAAATTCAAATCTCACTATGATAACTTCATCGGCGGCAAATGGGTAGCGCCAGTTAAAGGGCAGTACTTCGAAAATATCTCTCCTATTGATGGGCAGGCGTTTTGCAAGGTAGCCCGCAGCTCGAAGGAAGACATTGAGCTGGCACTTAATGCGGCGCATACGGCCTTTGCCACCTGGAAGCAGACCTCGGCCACGGAGCGCAGCAATATGCTGATCAAGATTGCGGATATCATGGAGAAAAACCTCCCGCACCTGGCCGCCGTGGAGTGCGTGGAGAACGGCAAGCCCATCCGCGAAACTACGCTGGCCGACTTGCCCTTGTGCATCGACCACTTTCGCTACTTCGCCAGCGTTATCCGGGCCGAGGAAGGCTCCGCCACGGAACTGAATGCCACTACGCTGTCGCTGAATATCCATGAGCCTCTAGGGGTAGTAGGCCAAATAATTCCGTGGAACTTCCCCCTGCTCATGGCTACGTGGAAGTTAGCGCCTGCCCTGGCCGCTGGCTGCTGCGTAGTTATGAAACCCGCCGAGCAAACGCCGGCCTCTATTATGGTCCTGATGGAATTGCTGCAAGATGTGATTCCGGCCGGGGTGGTAAACGTCGTAAACGGGTTCGGCCTGGAGGCGGGTAAACCCCTGGCTTCCTCGCCCCGCATTCAGAAAGCCTCGTTCACGGGTGAGACTACTACGGGGCGCCTTATCATGCAGTACGCCGCCGAAAACCTGATTCCCGTAACTATGGAGCTGGGTGGCAAGTCGCCCAATGTGTTCTTTAAGAGCGTGATGGACGCCGATGATGACTTTCTGGACAAGGTCATTGAAGGGGCTGTCATGTTTGCCCTCAACCAGGGAGAAATCTGTACTTGCCCCTCCCGGATGCTCGTACAAGAGGATATTTACGATGAGTTTATTGAGCGCGTAATTGCCCGCGTAAAAGCCATTAAGCTGGGCAACCCGCTAGATATGGAAACCATGATGGGGGCCCAGGCTAGCAACGACCAGTTTGAGAAAATCTTGAGCTACCTGGAAATAGGCAAAGCGGAGGGCGCAGAAGTGCTGACCGGCGGCGACGCCTACTCGCAGGAGGATGGCGCCTTGGCCGAAGGCTATTACATTCAACCCACTATGTTCCGCGGCCACAATAAGATGCGCATCTTCCAGGAGGAAATCTTCGGGCCCGTAGTGTCCGTGACGACGTTCAAAACTGTGGAGGAAGCCATTGAACTTGCCAATGATACGCTGTACGGCCTCGGGGCCGGCGTATGGACCCGCGATGCTCACGAACTTTACGAAGTGCCCCGCGCCATTCAGGCCGGCCGCGTGTGGGTAAACTGCTACCACGACTACCCAGCCGGGGCCCCCTTTGGTGGCTATAAGGCTTCGGGCTTCGGTCGCGAGAACCATAAGATGATGCTCTCGCACTACCGCCAAAACAAAAACATGCTCATCAGCTACAGCCAACAGAAGCTAGGGTTCTTTTAAACGGGAGCCGGTGCGCTAGTGAAAATGGTGAGTTGACGTTTTGCCAACAGCAAAATGTCAACTCACCATTTCGCTTCCCGCCGGAGAAGCAGTACGTAAGCTTCCCCGTATCACCAATGAGTTGTACTCTCCATAAGTATATGTCTGCAGAACCTACCCCCCGCGTGCTCGCCACTGCCGCCGCCGAAGCTACCATTGACGTGCTGCGCGATGAGCACGGGCCGCTTATGTTTCACCAAAGCGGCGGTTGCTGCGACGGCTCCTCGCCTATGTGCTTCCCCAAAGGGGAGTTTCGGGTGGGAACAAATGACGTGTGGCTAGGCCAAATTCATGGCTGCGACTTTTTCATGAGTGCGGCGCAGTTTGCGTACTGGAAGCATACTCAGTTGACAATAGATGTAGTGAAAGGCCGGGGCGCTAGTTTCTCTCTGGAAATTCCGCTGGGCGTCCGGTTCCTCATTCGCTCGCGCCTGTTTACACAGGAGGAATCGGGCAGCTTAGCGCCTGTGTATGATGGAGAGGAATACACGACGCGCCCCGCAGCTAGGCATTGATAGAATACGGAGGTGGTTGTATTCTTGGAAGCTGGGTAGGTATTTACCCCCATGCGAGATGGGGTTTATCGGTAGCTAAATCCGTATTTTCTGAGCGGTTTAGCGGAAAGAAGAAGCGTATACCTAAGGGCTGCCCCAGTATAGGGGCGACTTTATTGCTCTCTTTTTTCACTACAACCCTTCACCTAATGTTCTATCACGATAGAGAACTTCAGTACAAAGTACGAGTAGATAAGCCCAATCCCCTGTTTGCCCGCATGCTTCAGCAGGCCATCGGCGGTATAGAAGGCGAAATTCGCGTGTGTCTTCAGTACCTGTTTCAAGCATGGGGCTCCCGTGGCCCCGAGAAGTATCGGAACATGCTGCTGGAAACCGGTACCGAGGAAATGGCTCATATTGAGATGCTGGCTACGGCCGTGGCCCTTAACCTAGAAGGCGCACCTACTAGCATGCAAGATGAGTTTGCGAAGGACAAAGTGGTAGAAGCCGTATTAGGTGGCATGGATGTTCGTCACATCCTCTCATCGGGTATGGCGGCGTTGGCTTCCGATGGAAATGGGGTGCCATTCAATGGCTCCTGGATTGTAGGAAGCGGCAATATTGTGGCCGATATGTACACCAACGTAGCAGCCGAATCGACGGGCCGCACGTTGGCAACTCGCCTCTGGCACATGACCGATGACCCCGGCATGAAGGACTTCCTTTCCTTTCTGATTGCCCGCGATACCATGCACCAAAACCAATGGCTAGCAGTAATTGAGGAAAACGGTGGCCTGAATGCTACCCCAGTACCCAACAGCTTCCCACAAAGCGAGGAAGTACAAGGTTTCAACTATGCATTTGTCAGCACCTATATTGGGAATGACATCACAACCGGCGGCCGCTGGACCCAAGGTCCATCGGTGGATGGCAAAGGTGAATTCCATGTAGAGAAAGCCGCGCCGCTCGGTGGTATTCCTAAGCTGTCGCCGCCAGTGCCTGGTGCATTTGCCCAAAAAGAGCAAATGACTACTGTAGATTCGGTCATCGGCACCGTGCAGTCAAAAATAGAAGGCACCCTAAATAGCCACCACGACAGCAACTCGTAAACGGGTGCAGGATGCTATTGTAAATACAAGGCCCCGGCTACTAAGTAGCCGGGGCCTTGTACTGTTTGTGCTAGTAGGAAAGTGCTTAGTTGCGCAGCTTCACGGGGAGGCCCTCCAACTGCACGTAGCTCAGCTTCCAAGAGTTGTTCTTTTGCTTTTTCCAGAGCAGGATGAAGTTGCCTTCACCTTCGCCGTGGGGCTGGCCCGGAGCGTCCGGCAACACGTCGGTAGAGAAAGTGCCAGCTTCATAGGCAATGTTTGTGTCGGTGCCGGTAGTGGTGGTGTACGTTTTCAGATCGGAAATAGTACCCATCGTGGCACGCACCCACTTATCCGCTACTTCCGACTTGCCATTGAAGCGGGTTTCGCCCTGGGCGTACTGCACGTCGTCGGCCAGCAGCGTATCCAGCTGGGCAGTGTTTTTGGCATTCCAGGCGCTAATGAACTGCTGATTGAGGGTTTGCACGTTTACAGCAGCGGCATCGGTAGCCTTAGGGCCCGAGCAGGAAGCTAGCAAGGCGCCTCCGATCAGAAGACCAAACAAGGGTTTCATGAGAACAGGGTTTAGGTAAGAAAGCTGAAGGGGCAATCGAGGAAAAGGTGAAGTAGCAGAAAGCCCAGGTGGAATGGCCTGGGCTTTCTGTTACAAAATAAGAGGGGGGTTACCAACTCTTGCGACGTACTTCGGAAGAGGGGTAAGCGTGGTACGGTCGCCGTACGACGTGTTGCTCAGGTAAGCACCGTTAGAGGCAAACGTAGCCGAACCAGCAGGAGCAAGGCTGTTCATGCCAGCAGCGGGCGAAGCAGCTTCAGCAGCGGCAATAGCCGCCATAGCGTTGGCGTTGCCCGTGCTGTTGGCTTTCGCCGTGGCCGATCCTTTCGCCAGACCAGCGCGGTAGGCGGCTACCCGGCGCTGCTCGGCCCGGCGGGCGGCGGCTACGCGAGCGGCTTCGGCTTTGCGCTTGTTGTCGGCGTTTTTACCAATGGCGTAACCTAAGCCAGCACCAGCGGCGCCACCCACGGCACCACCTACTACGCGGTTGCGCTTGTTGATGAGGGCACCAGCGGCGGCACCACCCAAGCCACCAATGATGGCACCTTTAGCATGGGAGCTAACCTTGCGGTCTTGAGCAAAGCTGCTGGCAATTGTGGTGAAAAACATCACCAGGGCGAGAAACAAACTTACCTTTTTCATGAGAATAGAAATTTAGGTTCAGTGGGCCGATGATCGGCAGCCCTGAACTGGGTTTTGCAAGCACCATGCCAATACGGAAAGCCAACTCTTCAAGTTGAGCTTGCCAAGTAGGCAGCACAGGAGCGGCCCTACTAGTGGCAGATGCTGGAAAATGTACGTAAGCGGCAGCCAGCGCGGATTTTTCGTACTACACCAGATGAAAGATCAACTCTTATTTCGGGTAACTGAATGCGTGCCGCTGACGGGCCTTGGTGTACTGCTGCTGGGGGCCGAGGTAGCCCCATTGCTTGCCAGCCTCGCCCTGCATACTGCCTTGGCGCTCACGCTACGGTACTCGTCGGGCCGTTCGGTAGCGGCCGTAGCTACGGTGGAAGAGGTAGCCCGGCCTGGCGAATTGCCAGTCCGGGCGTTGCTGCTCACCCAGGAAGCGGCTGGTCCTGTGCCGGTTGGTACGGAAGTATGGTGGTCGGGCACGGAAATAGGGTGGGAGCAGCTGTTTTAGCGCAGCCAGCCGCCGGCATCCAGCCAGTTTTGGAGGCGGTCAGTCCAGTTGTCTTTGGTGGTTTTGTTGAGCATCCCAAAACCATGGCCACCCTGCGGGTATAAGTGCATTTCTGCGGGTACTTGGTGGTGGAGGCAGGCCTCGTAAAAAGCTAAGCTGTTCTGCACCTTCACGGTTTGGTCATCAGCGGCGTGCACCAGAAACGTAGGTGGGGTCTGCGCCGACACTTGAAGCTCGTTGGAATACAGCCGAATTTGGCCCACGCTTGGCTTCTCCCCAATAAGGTTGGCGCGAGAGCCCGCATGCATGAGCGTATCTGAGAAGCTAATAACCGGATATAGCAGCATCAGAAAATCGGGTCGTACGGAAGTATTATCGTTAGTGGCGCCGGCTGGCTTGGCGAAATGCGTGCCCGCCGTGGACGCCAAGTGCCCGCCCGCAGAAAAGCCCATCAGCCCTACCCGCGCTGCATTTATACCAAACTCCGTGGCCCGCTGGCGCACCATCCGAATAGCCTGTTGGGCATCTAGCAGCGGGGCAATTGATTTATCGACTTGGCTTTGGTCGTTGGGTAGGCGGTACTTAAGTACGAAAGCCGTGACCCCCATTTCATTGAGGCGCTTGGCTACGTCGTAGCCCTCGTGGTCGATAGCCAGCCGTGCATAGCCGCCACCAGGACAGATAATAATGGCCGTGCCGTTGGCTTTGGCGGGTTTGTACACCGTAAGCGTGGGCTGTATTACCTGAGCAATGCGGATGCTGCCGTTGGCTTGCTTATCCACTACTTCCTGCACCTTACTTGCCTTAGAAGCAGGAATAGGACCAGAATAAAGGGGTATGACTGGCTGGGTTTGCGCCATCAGGAAAGAGGAAGGAATGCTGAAAAGAACAGAAAGTAGGAAGGCTCGCATCAGAAGCAGGAAGTAGTGTGCAGCAGATTACGTGGAAAGTAAGTAGGTAGCTGCCTTTTCAGCGCTGCCGACTGACTCCACGTTTGCAACTGCGTGGCCACGGCGGCAGCTACGGCCCTCCGCGTACGGCTTTGCACATCGGCGTAGCCCCAATCAGCTTGCGCGTGTTGCGCAGGGGCACGGTTGACAGCAGTGAAAGTAGCTTTTCTAACACTTGGCGCACGGCATCATCTATGAGGGGGCTGATGGTGCGAGCTTGCGCTAAGATGTCGGCGAGGCGTTGTACGGGCACAAAACCTGCGTGCAATAGCTTGCCAAGCGTTTGTCCTAGCGCATGCGGCACTAGGCGGCCAGTTACTATTGACGCCAAGAGCGCCACAGCCCGGCAGGCCGACGTACTATGCGTGAGCCCCAAGGCCAGAATAAGCGTAGCGGGCGCTGAGAGACCAGGGCCCATCGATAAAAAAGAGTGCAGTACCGTTTGTAGAGCCTCTTATACTGTGGAATCGGCCTGAATTGTCTTGCAGCCCAAGCGGATTAGGTGCCAGTATACTTGGTCGGCATTATATGGCAGTAGGGTAAGCAGAAAGGGTAAATCAGTTTGTAAGGAGCACAGCGAGTCCCAGCCGTTGTCCTTAGGAAGCGGCACGTGGTGGGAGTATAGCAACAAGTAGTTCGGTAGGCGCTGGCGCTCAGAAACGGTAGCGGTTACTTGCAATTCCAACCAGGTGTTGGTCACTTCAGGCTGTTTGCTCCAGCTTTGTTTGTAGGTCTGCGACAGAGACCTAAAATATGTCAATTAAACTTATTGTTGCTAATAAAATTAGCTAAAAAATAGAAACGGATGAATGTATGGCGGATAACCATGTTAGCGAAGATAAAATGTAGTTTGAGCTGTAAAGGGGGCGTTATTTCTTAAAGCTAAGAACCAATGTATTCTAATATTACTAGCTAAATGAGTAGCAGTTATAGGTATGCTAAAAAAAATGAGACTTGCAGACTGATTCCATAGGAATCAGTCTGCAAGTCTCAACACGCAGGGCCATCTAACACGATAGCCGCTACCTTACTACTTAGGCGGGACTTGGCGCAGGATGTTCGCCTTGGCCAGGAGCGTCAGGGTGGCCGCCGTGCTCTTCATCAGGCTTATAGTTGGCTTCTAGCTCAGCTAACTTCTCCTTGCCATAGGCGAAGCGGGTGATAAGCACATACAGCACAGGCACAATGAAAATAGCTAGCAACGTAGCCGAAATCATACCGCCAAGTACCGTCCAGCCAATAGTTTGGCGGCTTTGAGCACCAGCCCCGGAGGCAAACACCAGGGGCAATACCCCCAGAATGAAGGCCAACGACGTCATGATGATAGGACGCAGACGGAGACGCACGGCTTCCAGCGTGGCTTCTACCAACGGCATTCCTTTATCCACGCGCTCCTTCGCAAATTCGATAATCAGAATGGCGTTCTTTGCCGACAAACCAATCAGCGTGATCAAGCCAATTTGGGCGTACACGTTGTTGGTGAGTTTGGGTAGGAAAATGAGCGCCACAATAGCTCCGAACGCGCCCAGCGGTACGGCCAGCAGCACGGAGAAAGGTACCGACCAGCTTTCGTACAGGGCAGCCAGGAACAAGAACACGAACGTGAGCGACAGGGCGAAGATGTATACCGTTTGACCACCTGCTAGCTGCTCTTCTCGGCTCAGGCCCGAGAACTCAAACCCATAACCCGCGGGCAGCGACTGAGCCGCCGTTTCGCGCAGGGCGTTGATAGCATCACCGGAGCTATAGCCAGGGGCCGGGTTTCCGTTGATTTCAGCGGAGCGGAACAGGTTGTAGTGTGAAATAAGCGGGGCCGACTCTGTGCGCTGGTAGCTGGTAAGTGTGCTCAAGGGCACCATACCGCCGGAACTATTGCGTACATAGTACTGGCCCAGGTTGCTGATATCGGCACGGTACATGGAGTCGGCTTGGGTTACTACGCGGAAGTTTCGGCCGTACACCGTGAAGTCGTTCACGTAGGCCGAGCCTAGGTAGGTACGCAGGGCCGTGCCAATATCAGAGATGGAAACTCCTAGCTTCTTGGCCTTTTCCCGGTCGATGGTGAGCTGGTAGCCGGGCGTATTGGCGGTAAAGAAGGAGAAGGCCCCCGTAATTTCTGGTCGCTTGCGCAGAGCACCCAGGAAGTTCTGCAGTTGAGCATCAAACTTCTTGATGTCGCCGCCTGCCTCACGTTCCTGCAGTACAAAGGAGAAACCGCCCGTGTTGCCCAAGCCCGGAATAGCCGGCGGTGAAATAACCACCACGTTGGCTTCCTTAAGGCGGCTGAGGCGCTGCTGAATGGTAGCAATAAGGCCTTGCAACTGTACCTCCTTGTCTTTGCGCTCTTCCCAAGGCTCAAGCTGGCAGAACACCGTACCACTGTTCGACTTGGAGGAGAAGTTTACCGCATTCAAGCCACCAAGACCGGCATAGTGCCGGATGCCCTTGATCTTACTCAACTCCTTCATAATCTCGTTGAGCGTGTTTACCGTGCGCTCCGTGGAGGAGGCTTCGGGCAAGTTGAAGGTTACGATAATTCGGCCTCATCTTCGGTAGGAATAAAGCCGCCGGGCTTTTTGGCAAACAGGAGGCCCGTGCCAGCAATAATGCAGACCAGAATAATAACCACAAAGCGCGAGTTCTTGATGCCGCGCTGCACGCCGTTGCCGTACTTGTTGGTTACCTTATCAAACCAGGTGTTGAACTTGTAGAACAGGCGGTCAAGACCGGTAGAGTTTTCATCGCGCTTGTGCGGCTTGAGTAGGAGCACGCACAACGCAGGCGTGAGCGAAAGCGCTACAAAGGCCGAGATGATTACCGAAATGGCAATGGTGATGGCAAACTGCTGGTACAAGCGGCCCGTGATGCCCGGAATGAAGCCTACCGGTACGAACACGGCCGCCAGAATCAGGGCAATGGCAATAACCGGAGCCGAAATTTCGCGCATGGCCGCCAGGGTGGCGTCCAGCGGGCTCAGGCCCCGTTCGTTCATGTTGTGTTCTACGGCTTCCACCACCACAATGGCGTCGTCGACCACAATACCAATGGCCAGCACGAAGCCAAACATGGTGAGCGTGTTGATGGTGAAGCCCAGCGGAATAAACATGATGAACGTACCCACAATGGACACCGGAATAGCCAGCACCGGAATCAGGGTGGAACGCCAGCTTTGCAGGAACAGGAACACTACGATGATAACCAGCACCAAGGCTTCCACCAGCGTGTGCAGCACTTCCTCAATAGACACCTTCACCACGGATGCGGCCTCAAATGGTACCACGTAGGCGAGGTCGGCGGGGAACTGCTTTTTGAGCTGCTCCATGGTGTTGTTCACGTTCTCGTAGGTTTCGAGGGCGTTAGCACCAGGCGCTTGATATACCAGCAGGTAGGCGGCGCGTTTGCCGTCCACAAAAGAGTTGTTGGCGTAGTTAAATTTGCCCAGCTCCAAACGAGCAACATCCTTCAAGTAGACTACCGAGCCGTCATCGGGCCGGGTTTTTACAATGATGTTGCCGAACTCTTCTGTATCGGTTAGGCGGCCCTTCACAAACACGATGTACTCAAAGGTTTGCCCGGTTTGGGCCGGGGGAGCACCAATGGAGCCGGCCGCAATCTGCGCGTTCTGCTCCTGAATGGCGGCCGTTACTTCCTGGGCCGTAACCCCTAGCTGAGCCAGTTTATCAGGCTTGATCCACACGCGCATGGAAAAGTCATCGGCGCGCGATACAATGTCGCCGACACCTTTGGTGCGCAACAGGGCGTCCTTAATAAAGACGTTAGCGTAGTTGTCGAGGAAGGTAGTGTTGTGGCTACCGTTAGGAGCGTAGAGTGCCACCAGCATCAGAATGCTGGGGTTACGTTTCCGCACAATCAGGCCGAGGCGCTGCACTTCCTGTGGCAGGGTAGGCTGGGCAATGCCCACCCGGTTCTGCACGTCGAGGGCAGCAATGTTGATGTCGGTGCCTACCTCAAAGTTCACCGTCATGCTCATCTGCCATTGCTGGTGCTGTTGCTTTGCAGGTAGGTCATGCCCGGCGTGCCGTTCACCTGCACTTCCACGGGCGTGGCTACAGTCTGCTCCACCGTTTGGGCGTCGGCGCCGGTGTAGGTGCCCGAAACGGATACCGTGGGGGGCGTAATTTCCGGGTACTGCCCAACGGGCAAATTCAGGATGGCCAGCACCCCGACCAGCACAATCACCAGGGAGGTGACAATGGCCGTGACGGGACGCCGGATAAAGGTTTCTGCAATCATGATGGGGCGTTTAGCTGTGCGCTTGGTTCAAGTAGCCCTAGCTCCTTCCTCGCGCTGCGTGGGAGGGGAGTTAGCCTTCTAATCCTAGCCACTCGTTAGTTCTTATTTCGCGGCTCCTTGAGCAGGGGCACCCGCTTGGGCTTGCGCTGGTGTGCCCGTCTGGATTGTGCCGCCATCACGCAGGCGCTGAATGCCTTCGGTTACTACCTGGTCGCCTTCTTTAATGCCGCTGATAATAACAATCTGGTCGCGCAGGCGCGGGCCGAGTTGCACTTTGCGCTGGTAAGCTTTGCTGCTGTCGCCGGCAATAAATACAAAGTTCTCGCCCATTTGCTCGGTTACGGCTTTGTATGGAATTACAATACGGCGGCCCGACTGGCGGTTCAGCACGTTCAGTACGGCGCTCATACCGTCCTTCAGCTCGCGTTTGGGGTTGGAGAACTGCACCCGAATCTGTACGGTACCGGTTTGCTGGTTTACGCCCCGGTCAATGGCTAGTATCTTACCCGGCTGGTTGTAGCGCGTGCCATCGGGCAGCACCAGGCGGAAGGTAGAGTCGGCGCGGCTGCCGGTTTGGCGCTGCAAGTCCACAAAGCGGCTCAGGTCGGCTTCGGTAATCACGAAGTCTACGCCCATAGGGTCCTCCCCGCTGATGGTATTGAGCAAGGTACTGCCGGGGCTCACCTGAGAACCCAGGCGCACTTGCGAAATGCCAATGCGACCCGTGAAAGGCGCGTTGATGATGGAATAATCAAGATCGGTGCGCGCCGCCGATACGGCGGCCTGGGCCTCGGCTACTTGGCTTTGCGCCGTAGCGTACGAGGTGGCTGCGTTGTCCACAATCTGGCGGGCAATAGCGTCTTGCTTGGCTAGGCGCTCGTAGCGGTCCAGGTTTACCCGGGCGTTCTGCACAGTGGCCTGGGTGCTACGCAAGCCGGCCAGGGCCTGCTGGTAAGCCGCCTGGTACTTGCGCCGGTCAATCTCGTAGAGCGGCTTGCCTTTCGTGACCACATCCCCTTCTTTAAAGTAAAGCTGGGTGATGAAGCCCGCGACTTGGCTGCGCAGCTCTACGTTGTTGATGGCTACGACCGTAGCCGGATACTCATCGTAGTACACGGCGTCGGAAACTTGGGCGGCCATTAGCGTCACGGGCGTAGCCGGCGGCGGACCAGCCGGTTTGTCGGCTTCTTTGTTGCCGCAGCTCACAAGGGCGTAGAAGCCCGCAGCGTAAGACAGGGCTAGAATAGTCTTCTTCATATAGGTACTGGAAGCGGCGGAAGGCTAGTAGGACGTGGGCAGATTGCCCTGAGCGCGCAGCAAGTCTACCTTGCTGCTCAGCACCTGAAACAGGGCGCTGTAATAATTGAGCTGGGCGGTGCGAAGGGTGCTTTGGGCAATGATGACGTCGAGGTAGGTTTTGATGCCCTCGCGGTACTGTAGGTTCACCACCGAGTACACCTCCTTCGACAAGGCTAGGTTGCGCTGCCCAATGAGGTAATCGGTGTAGTACCCTTTGTAGGTAGATAAAGCCTGCTCAAACTCCGTGTTGATGCGGTTGCGCGTAGCCAGAATATCCTGGTCGATGCGCTGATCGGTGAGGCGTTCCCGCCGTAGGTTTTGCAGGCGCCTAGTGCCCTGGAAAATAGGTAAGCTCAACTGAAGCCCAGCGTAGGAGTTGGGGAACCGCTGGCTGTATAAGTCGCCGAAGTTGTTGTTCTGAAATACCGCGTTGTAGTTGCCGAAGGCCGATACGGAGGGCAGGAAGCCCCAGCGGTAATAGCTAATCTGGGCCGACTGCAGTGCTTTCTGCGTCTGCAGCTGTTGAAACTCAATGCGGTTGGTGGGGTCGAGCGCTACGGCCGTGTCCACTACCGCTTCGCGCATCAGCCGGATGGTGTCGTACTGCAAGGTGAGCGGCTGTGGACCAGCCAAGCCCATTAGTTCCTTTAAGTAAGCGCCCTTGGCCTTAATGGCTTCAATGGCCTGCTTGCGCGCTACAATGGAGTTGTTAAGTAAAATCTCGGCCTGCTTGAAGTCTATTTTGTCAACGATACCCGCATCGTAGCGGGCCCGCGCATCCTGAAGGCTACGCTGCAGGCGCACAATGTCCTCGTTTAGCACGTCTAGCTGGCGCTGGGAGAGTAGCACGTCATAAAACGCTTTGCTCACATCCGTCACCACGTCGATGCGCACGCCAATGGTGTTCTGCTGGTAGAACTGCCGCGAGGGCCGGGCCGTGCGTAGGGCCAGCCGCACATCGTTGTTGTAAATAGCTTGGGTAGCGCCCACGCCCACCGTGGAAGTATTGCGCAAGCCAATTTGGCGCGGCGTGTTTACCCCATCAATCGGAATTACCGAGTAGGGCAGCTGAAAATAATGCTGACCCGTGGCATTGAGGTTTACTTGGGGTAGCCAGCCCGACAACCCAATGCGAATGGTGGCCTCGTTGGTTTCTTCATCAATGCGAGCTTGGCGCAGGGCAGGCTGGTTTTGCAGCGCATACTGAAGGCACTGTTCCAGCGTGAGCTGATTGCCAGATGGAGGAGGAGCCGTGGGCTGGGCCCGCGCCCACACGGGGACAAGCCAGACAAGACCTAGCAGTAGCCGAAGCGCCCGTTTCATGTGTTTCATATCGTAAGTAAAGCAGCTACTACACGGCATAGCTGATGCACTGCTGACCATCCTTTGGGCCAGTCACCATTCCAAACATCAGGCGCAAGGACGCAGCTATGTGCCTGCACGCTGCCTGAAGTCGGCCGTATTCTGTGAAAAACCTGACCTCCCAGTTGGCTGTCAGGGTAGTACCTAGTCAAGAATATTCAGGGCTGAATAAAATTTTGTCCTTGGATTACAAGGGTGGTAAACCACGCACCGGGCAAAAGGTTGTGGGCCTTTCAGAGAAATACTTTTTGCTGACCGGCGCCGAAAGGCTTACTGTCGCGGTTGCTATTTTCTTACTGTTGAGTAAGCTCAGAGCCAGTGTGGGCCTACTCCAGCTCCGTTATGGTCACTAGCACGTTGGTATTGCGGCCGTGGTCGTCGGCGCAAGAAATCTTGAGCGGGCCAGGCGTTGGCCGGAAAAAAACTCGCTCGGTAGCCCCGGCTGCACGCAGAAACTGGTCGTTGACGTACCAGTACACTTGTTGCACCTCGCTGTTGGTTGTGCAACTGAGCAGAAGTTGTTGCTGCTCGCGGGCGTTCAGCACGTACTCAGTATTAGGTGTGGGCGAGGTGATAGTGGGCGCTTGTTCTGGCCCACCGCGCACTAGCTGGCACAGGGGGTTGTGGGGGGGCAGCCGACGG
Source organism: Hymenobacter sp. AT01-02 (assembly GCF_000961955.2). NCBI lineage: Bacteria > Pseudomonadati > Bacteroidota > Cytophagia > Cytophagales > Hymenobacteraceae > Hymenobacter > Hymenobacter sp. AT01-02. The sequence continues at coordinate 23,515 of NZ_JZIR02000010.1, read as the reverse complement.
TACGGAATGCCCTGGGCCTCCTTGTAGGCTGCTACCTCCGGGAGTAAATTGGGGTACAGCTCCCGCCGGTACCCCGCCGCGGGTGCGCAGGCCCGGCAATAGGTAAAGGCGCCGTCGGCCGTTACCAGCACTTCGCGCAGGTGCTGGCAGTGCTGGCCGCTGGAGATACTCGGCAGGAAATAGTCTATCACTTGGTTTGGGCAGTTCTCGCCCGGCACTAGGCCTGTTTCGGCACACACCAGCCGAAAGTCGAGGGCCGCTGGGGGCACAAACCAGTCATTGGGCGAGTTGTAGGCTACCGCGTTAAACAAGTCGAAGAGTAGGGGCGTGGCTACATCGGCCCCGGTAAGGGCCTGGCTACCCTGACCACTGAAGTTGCCCACCCACACCCCAATGGTGTACTGCCGGTTGTAGCCGATGCTCCAGGCGTCGCGGCGGCCGTAGCTAGTACCGGTTTTCCAGGCAATCTTGGGCAGGCGCATGCTGCTGGCCGCCCCCAGGGGCAGGTCGGGGCGCGTGAGTTGGGCCAGGATGTCGGTGGTGAGGAAAGCCGCTTCCGCCGATACGAGCCGGGTGCTGGAAGCTTGTTTGGCGGTGGAAGTTAGGTGCAGGCTTTGATGCCGTCCACTGCCGGCCAGGGTCACGTACAGGTTGGTTAGTTCCTCCAAGGAAGCCCCACAGCCCCCTAGAATGCTGCTCAAGCCTAGGCGGGCGCGGTTGCGGGTTATGTTATGGAAGCCTGCCTGGCGGAGCTTGTCGGTGAAGGCGGGTACGCCCAGTTGGTTGAGCACTCGCACCGCCGGAATGTTGAGCGAGTAAGCCAGCGCCCGTTCCAGAGTCACCTCGCCGTTACAACGCTTATCGAAGTTCTCGGGGCGGTAGCCCTGAAAGTTGGTGGGTACATCGGGCAGCAGCAGCTTGGGCGTGACGAGGCCACGGTCCATGGCCAGGGCGTACAGAAACGGCTTGAGCGTACTGCCCGGCGAGCGGACGGCCGTAATGCCATCGTTCTGGCCTTGATTAGCGAAATCCCGAAAATCAGCTGAGCCTACGTAGGCCTCTACCTGGCGAGTGTGGTTGTTTACCACCAGCACCGCCGCCTGCGTGATGCCCAGTTCATATAAGCGCCGCGCGTAATTGCGGGTAAGATCCTCTGTTTTGTATTGCTTGCTGCGCTGCAACGTACTGTGAATAATAGCCTGCCGCGGAAACTGCCGTACCAGCCGCCGCGAGAGGTGCGGGGCCAGGGCAGGCGCGGCGTGGCGCTGCACGTCTAGCGGCTCCAGTAGGGCATCTTCTACATCTTGCTTCGGAAACAGGCCCGCGGCCCCAAAGCGCCGGAGCCATCGGTTGCGCTCCTGCAGCACAGCCGCATTATTCTTCCCCAGCACCAAGCCTCTAGGCCTGTTCGGATGATGGCCAACGTGACGGTTTGAGCCAGTGAGAGGTAGTCGGGCGTTTGCTGAAAGTAGAGCAGGGCCGCCGACTTCACGCCTTCCACGTTACCGCCGTAGGGCACCAGGTTTAGGTACAACTGCAAAATTTCCTCCTTGCTGTAGTGCAGCTCTAACTGGGTGGCACGCAGCATTTCTAGCAGCTTATTGCCAAAGGTGCGCTCCTTAGGCTCTAGCAGCCGGGCCACCTGCATGGTAATGGTGCTGGCCCCGGTAGTGCGGCCCGTGCCAAACACATTGCGCCCGGCTGCCTGCAACAGAGCTATCGGGTTTACGCCCATATGCCACCGAAACCACCGGTCTTCTTTCTCCATAATGGCCTTGCGCAGCACCGGCGTAATCTCGCGCAGCTCGGTTTTCATCCGCCACTTCTGGGTGGGGTTGAGGTAGGCGTGCAGCACGGTGCCATCGGCGGCAAGTACAAGGGGCGAATACTGCGGCGCGGGCGGCAGCGGAAACCACCAATCTAGGCCTAGCAAAAGCAGCAGCACTAGACCTAGGGCCGCTAGGCCACGCGAAATAACACGCCTATTCATACACTCAAATATACCGGCTACCCAATAACAGTGCAGGCTATTTGGCAAAACAACAACAGCCAGCTAAGCACGCCTATAAACGTCAGCGAAGAGCATTTGCATATGAGTGTGTGTTGCATATATGATAGTATTTAGCTGATATAGGTGCGATTATATCATCCAAACTCAGCTATGGTTAAAAATATTTCAAAAAAGACAAATCCGCTTTGTGAATACTGTTCGTAGGTATTCCGTGACAGTGCGGTGCAAGTACCAACTGCCGTTGATTGCCTATGAGCATTCAGTCAACGACATGTATGCGGCGCTGCTTTGCTTCCTTTCCATCCTCTTACTCCTCCCTTATTCCACAACCGCTACATGAAACGTAAACTTTTTCTCTCCCTCGCGCTGGCTGGTGTCAGCATCAGTGTGTCGTTCGGACAAGCTACTGTTGACCCAGAATTGCGGTCGGCATTGGCTACCAATCCTACGGCTCAAGTAATTGTTACTTTCAAGGGGAGCGGCGCTCCTGGCCTTATCCAGCGGGGGCTGTTGCAGCGGCTGGGCATTACGCGCGGCGTTACCCTGCAGGCCCTGCCAGTAGCGGGTGTTATTGCCACAGCCGCGCAGGTAAATGCGCTGGCGCAAAGCCCCGAAGTTCGCTCCCTCTACATTAACAAGCGGCTGGAGTATTACAACTTCGATGACACGCACCTGACAGGCGTGAAGCGCCTGCGCACCGACCAACAGATGACGGCTCGTAATGGCGGTCTGCCCGTTTCAGGCAAGGGGGTGGGCGTACTCATCAACGACAGCGGCGTAGACGGCACGCACGAGGATATAAAGTTCGGCACGCACCTGGTTCAGAATACGCTGGGCTCCACCAACCTCAACTCACTAAGCACTCTGCTGCCCGTTACGTACCTAGAAGGTGTGCCGAATACGGATACTAACTCGGGCCACGGCACGCACTGCGCTGGTACCGTAGGCGGCACCGGGGTTCGCTCAGGAGGAAAGTATGAAGGCGTGGCGCCGGGCGCCTCATTGCTGGGCTACGGCTCTGGAGGAGCTCTCTTGGTGCTCGATGCCATGGGCGGCTTCGACTACGCGCTTACTCATCAGTTTCAGTACAACATCCGAGTAATCAGCAACTCGTTTGGCAGCAGCGGCGACTTCGACCCCAACGACCCGCTAAACGTGGCTACTAAAAAGTGCTACGACCGTGGCATGGTGGTGGTATTTGCCGCCGGCAATGAAGGTCCCGGGGCTGATACGCACAACCCATATGCCATTGCACCCTGGACCATTTCAGTAGGTGCTGGTGACCGAAACGGGCTGCTGGCGGAGTTCTCCTCGCGCGGCGTGCGGGGCGAGCAGGGCACCTTTACGGTAGACGGCGAGACCTGGACCTTTAAAAACGAACCCGTGATTGTAGCGCCCGGCGTAGATGTGGTTTCTACCCGTGCTATTGCGCCGGTATCATCGTTGGGAGCCCAGCAAGACATTGAATTGTTGCAACCCAGCGAAGTGCCGTTCTATACCCACAGCAGCGGTACTTCTATGGCTACGCCCCACGTAGCAGGCATTGTGGCGCTGTTGCTAGAAGCGAAACCCACGTTGAATCCGGCGCAGGTGAAAGAGCTGTTGCAGAAAACGGCCACCAACATGCCCGGTCGCGAGTCGTGGGAGGTAGGTGCCGGTTACGTAAATGCTTACGCTGCCGTAGATCAGGCCTTCCGCTCCTCTACTTATGGCTCTACGGTGAATGCTAGCCGCCGCTACAACAGCACCGTGAATGCACAAACTGCCACGGTACCTTTCACCATCAACTACAACCCCGCCCTGGCCGCTGGCAACCAGTTTACCTTCCCGGTAAGTGCTGGCACTAACAGCTTGGAAGTGAAAATTTCCTCGAGGGGGCTGCTAGGCGAAACCGGTAACCTGACCAACCTGATCCTGGTTGACCCTAACGGGCTAGAATACCGCTCTGGCACCCCCGTTACGTTTACGCTCTCAACGGACCGCAGCGTAGCGGTAGCCGGGCCGGTAGCGGGCACCTGGACGCTGAAAGTAGATGGCCTACAAGGCGTGGCCCTACCTGAAACCATCAGCGGCAGCATTACCGCCCTAACAGCCACCGGCACCACTAACCTCTCCGACATTGTAGGCCACCCTGCTGAAGCCTCCATCAAGATGGCCGTTGCTAATCAGCTGGTTGATGGCCTAAGCAACGGCTTCCGTCCCGACGCCCCGCTTACCCGCATCCAGCTGGCCGACTACCTGCTCATGGGCCAAGGCATCCGGCAGCTGCTGCCCTTCAGCGGCGCCCGCACTTTCTCCGATGTATCAACGCCCGCTGAAATTCTGCTGACTGAATCGGTGGTGGCTAAAGGGGCCGCCCAGCGCGACCGGTTTCACCGGGCCGCTGGCGTGATGCTGCCCACCGCCACTGGCACGTTCTCGCCGAATGGCCAAGTAAACCGGGCCTCCCTGGCCTACTCGCTGGTGCAGAGCCTGGGCTTCCAGGAGCAGGCGCTAGCCCGCAACAGCCAGCCCCTGACGGTGCAGGTAAACGGGCAAACCATTCCGGTAGATGATGCAGCCAACGTGCCGGCTGCTCTGAAAGGCTACATAAGCATTGCGTTGGAGCTGAATCTGATTAATGCCTACTATTCGCTCACCCAAGGTCCCTACGACCAGCAGCCTACGCTACACGCTACCTTTAAGCCAAGCCAAAATGTTTCGCGCGCCGATTTTGCCGTTATCGTAAGCCGGACGTTCCCGCAGTATGACGCCGTAACGCAACCCACAGCAGTAGCCAGCGCAAACGCCAGCACTACGAGTCTGTTGCCAGCCGAAGCGGCTGCTAAATCTGGCGTGCTTTTGCAAGAGACGGCAGCCTATCCAAACCCCTTCACGGCGGCTACTACCATCAGCTACTACTTGGCTCAGCCAAGCCCCGTAAGCGTAGAAGTATATAACACGCTCGGCCGCAAAGTTCAGACGCTAGTATCGGGTGTAGAAGCTGCCGGCAACCACCAAGTACAGTTTGATGCCAGTAACCTGGCACGCGGCACCTATCTCTACAAAGTAAAAACCGGAGCCTCAGTAACCACGAAGCGTTTAGTGCTGCAATAAGTCTTGCTCAAGCTGCTTCAATACAAAAAGGCCTGCTCCGTGAAGCAGGCCTTTTTTGTATCGAAGCAGCTTGAGCTACTGCCCCTGATTTCTCTACTTATTTAGGAGGCTCGGGCACTTCTACTTCCAGCTCAAAGTCGCGCTTGGGTGGGGCTTCGTTATTAGCGGCGTTGCGGTAGAGGAAGCGGAGCGTGGTTTTGCCGGGGTTCAGGGCCTTGAACTGAAAAGTAACATCCTCGTCACTGCCTACTTTGGCTTTCTTCTTGGGCTTCTTTAAGCTTGAGGTGGGCGCAGTTGTCACTAGCTGCACTACTTGGTTTGCAATGGGCATTACCTCCCACGTGTACTGCGAGCCGACAGTAGTATCAAGCCGAATAGCGAGCTGGTCGCCCTGGTTAACTTTCACGCGGCTGCGGTTGCCGTACTCCGTAATGTTCACGTTTTTGGCCACGCCAGGCTTATCAATGGTAATAAACACCCGAAAGAAGCCGCCCAGTGATGCGTAGCCGGTGCCAGGCTGAGCCGAAACCAGCGTCAGATCAAGCCCACCCGTGCCGATGGCCTGGAAATGAATTTCGAACGTGGCGGGCGCGCCCGGTACTCCGCTATTCACACCGGGCAAGATGTTCGTGATGGTGGGCGTCAGCTGGCCAGGGTAGGTCTGGGTTAGGCGCCAGCCGAAACGAGGAGAAATGGTAGGCAGCAAAATTGTAAGCTGGTCGCCCACGTTCAACTGCACCTGCTTGCCATTATCATTCGCATTGAGCGTCACAATGTCGGCTTGGGCAAGAGTAGGGCGTAGGAAGGCAATAGGTATCAACAAAGTGGCTAACCAAATGCCTAGCCGGAGGCGAGGACGAAAGCCAGGAATAAAAGGCAGTAGCTTCATCACGTATGAACACAGTAAGTTTCATGAACAATACAGCCGGCCACTGAAGAAGCGCCGGCTGCGTGAAAAACAGTTAAGAAGGTATACGAAGGGCTAGAGAAAGGGCTGTTGTTGAGCTAGTGAGCACAAGAGATATTACGTCTCGTGTATCCAGTAACGAACCACTTTACCATTGCTGAATTGCAAAGACAGAGCGTCACCATCAATAGGAATGAGTCTGGGCGTCATCCCTATGTAGTACTGCCAAAATTCCTCGCCTTTATAGTTAGGTTCACCTAGTAATACAGTCACTTCATTTTGCGTAAGGCCAACAAGCCGGTGGGAGTGCTGTACGTCCTCCACCATCTCATAGCGCTTATTCATATCAGAGGTCCATTTGTCTTTCTGAAATTTCCGATGTGGATAGTACAAGTAAATGGCTAATGCCAAATACACACCTGCTACGCAAAGGCAAGGTGTCGCGATAACCGATACAAGAGCAGCAACCCGTTTCGGTTGTTGCAGCCCCGGCCAGAAACGACGAAGTAGGGCCCGCGTAGCTGCAAACACAAGAATGAACCCTGGAAGGGAGAAGAGGGCTAGGACTGCATAGAACAGCAGATCACTCCAGAATTTCACGGCTAGATAGTGTGATTGGTGGTAGACATCAGCAGCAGTGCCATGCCTATCGAGGCATGTGTACCTTTTAGGTAAGAAGCTGTCCGGAATTAAATGCTTCTACAAGCTCTCTACGATAATGCATCGGCTTTACCGCACCCGCACCACGCCGGAGCCGGCGTAGCTGTGGTACTCGGCATTGTACATGGCATCGGCGCTGACGGGGCCTAGCTTGAACGTGCCTTTGCTCACGGCGCGGCAGAGGTAGTAAAACGACTTGGCCGTGGGCGTAGCAGTAGTAAACAGATTGATCCGGTCGTCGCGCACGTCGAGGTAGTCGGGTTGAGCGGCATCCTTGGCCCAGGTCAGGTCGCGCACGGCCCCGATACGCGGGTTCTCGATTTCCAGGCCAGCAGGGAGCAGGTCAGTAATGGCCACGTTCTTGACTTCGCCCGCCGTTTCAGCCGACTGGATAGTGATGCGTACCACTACCAAGTCGTTTTGCTTGAAGGAGGTAGAACCAACCAGATTACCGTTGCGGTCCAGGAACTGGCGGCGCACTTGCAGGTAAGCATCTTCCTCACGCACCTGGCCGGTAGGCGAAATACCTTCGGTTTCCCAGAAGTAGTAGAGGCTGCCTTTGCCGCTAGTACGCAACTGCAGCTGGCGGTTAGCCACGTTACTTACCGTGAGGTCTTTGCCCGTGAAGTTGCCAATAGCCTTGCCATCCGCTAGCAGGCTAGCTACTACGGTGCTACCCGCATTCTTCTTTGCCAGCTTACCGAGGGCCAGCAGCGCAAATGACCGTTCTTGGGTGTTGAGCCAACCGGCCTGCTTTACCTGGCGGCTGAGCTGACGGGCCAGGGTGTTCACCTGAGCATTGGCCGGGTCGGCGGCCAGCAGGGCGTTGAGTACTAGAGCTTCGTCGCGGATGGGGGAGGAGAAGGCCCCATCGAGCTGACGGCTGGCAATGCTGGGCGCGGCGCCTAAACGGGCAGGTACCGTGCTTTGGTAGCCGCGCTGGTTGCCGCTCAGGGCGAAGGCTGCCGCCAGCAAGTAGCGCGAGTCTTCGGCCAGTTGGGGGCGGTTGGCTTTGTAGTAGTTCAGGCCCACGGCATCGGGGCGGCCAGCCAGGGCCAGCACGTAGAGGGAGTAGGCTACTTCCTTCTTGGCCAGCGTCACAGGCTGAATCACGCCGCCGGTCTGGATAATGTTGTAGGTGTCAGTTTCGCGCTTGCGCACGCGGGCTTGTAGGTAGCGCAACACTCGGTCGAGCACGTTCTTGTTCACGTCGAAGCCAGCTTGCTGGGCTTCCAGCAGGAAGTGGGCGGCATAGGTGGTAGCCCACCAATTGTCGTAGTCGCCCCCAGGCCAGTAGCTGAGGGAGCCGTTGTACATCTGCTGGGCTTCCACCTTCCGGATGGCTTCCTGCACGTGGTAGTTGGGGTTGAACAGGCCGGCCTTGCCGGGTTTGCCCGTCTTCTGACCTAGCGTGGCGGCCAAATCACCATAATACAGCTGCGGGAAAGCGGCCGACACAGTTTGCTCCAGGCAGCCGTAGGGGTATTGCAGCAGGTAGCGCAAGTCCTTGGCAAACTCCGTCATGGGCGAGCGGCTCACTACCAGCTGACTCCGCAGCGACGAGGGCAGAAAATCGGTTTTCAGGTTCAGCTGCTGGGCCGCGCCACCCGCCACCACACCCGCCCCCGTGCGCTTCTGCAGCGGCGAAGCAGGACGGACGGGTATCTCAATGGTTTCAGTGAAGGTTTCTTTACCCGCATGGAAGCTGATGTCTACCTTCGCGTTACCAATTCTAGACTTAGCAAATACGTAGAATATCACACGCTTCTCAACTCCTGGGTGTAACAGAGCGCCGTATGAATCGGTGTGAGCAAAGTTTTTCTGACTAACTGGAATCACGCTTAATGGCTCTTGCGGATTCAATGCAATTGTAGCAGTACCGTTGATTGGTTTTCCTGTCGTATTCGTCAGCGTTACGGGCACGTCAATTGTGTCGCCGGGGCTGAGGAAGCGGGGGAGGGCGGTGCTAATGACGACCGGGTCGGCGACGCGCATGGTGTGCTCGGCGGAACCGAAGGCGTCGTTCTTGTAGGCCACGGCCATGATGCGCACGGCTCCGCTGAACTGGGGCACTTGCAGCTTGTAGCGCACCTTGCCGCTGGCATCGGCGGTGAGCACGCCGCTCCATTTGGCGAGTAGCTTCACGCGGCGGTTGGGCACGGGCGTGGTGCGACGCGAGAGGTCGTAGCCGTCGCCGCCGGTGCTACTGGTCCCGAGTTCGGGCAGCAGGAAGGGGTAGACGTCGTAGGCCTGTACTTCTAGGGCGCGCTTCTGGTAGAAGTAGCGTAGGGGTCGGGCGTGCGGTAGTCCTTCATCTGCAGAATGCCCTCATCCACCATAGCCAGCGTTACCTGGGCACCGGGGGCGGTGGTTACTTCAATGGTTTGGGCAGTCTGGGAGCGGCTTTGCGCGGGCGCTTTAATAGCTACTTGCAGCTTGGCGCCGGGCTTCTCTACTGTCAGCGGCACAAAGCCGCGGGCTACCGTGAGGGGGAGGCGGTTGTCCTTGATTTCTCGGATGGCGGTGGCCGTCACGTACACGTTGGGCACGTGGCCGGTGCGGATGGGGATGCTCACGCGGGCTGATTTCTCGTCGGTGTTCACGTAGAAGTGGTCTAGCACGCGGTTGCGCTCTACCGTCACGAGCACGCGGCCGGGGAAGGGCGTTTTCAGCAGCAGGTTGGCAGTTTCGCCGGGCTCGTATTTGGCTTTGTCGGCCTCAATGGTCACCTCTCCCTCGTTGTTCACCTCGAAGGAGTTGCTCTGGGTGTCGCCGTAGCCGTAGGCGTACACGCGTTGAGCCACGTAAGTCACGGCCCCTGGCCTAGAAATCCGGATTTCGTACTCGCCGGAGTAGGTCGGCGTGAAGCCCAGGCCAGCATCAGAGCCGCCGCTTGCTACCGTCACGGTGCGGCTCAACACCACCTGCTCGCGCTTCTGCGAGTTGTAGATGTAGCGCCCGCCCTGACGCTCAATCACCGTTTCCCAGAGCAGGCGCACCACGCGCACCGTGGCCTGGGCTGAGGTGGGCGTGCCAGCTGGCGTGAGAGCCACCAGTCGCACCGGCAGGGCCTGACGGGTTTGCACCAGCTCATCCATGTTCTTCACCCCAAACAGCACAGGCTGGGTCTGCACCTCGAAGGTAGCCAGGCGGTTCACGGGGCGGCCGGTTTCATCGAAAACGGTGGTGAAAGCGGTGCCTTCCAGAATGCCGAGGTCAGAGTAATCGGGCACCTCGTAGGTGGCGGTGCCGCGGCCCGCAGCGTCGGTGGTTCCTTCGCGGGTAGTCTTCTCGAACCGGTCGGATATCGGCGTGGAAACTTGGTCCCCGTAGCTGCCCCGCTGCCGCTCGCCGCTGTTGATGGCAAAGGTGTAATCGCCGTAATTCTTCGGGGTAAAGGGTTTTTCCTTCAAGGAAAACTCTACTTCAAATTTACGGTCAGCGGCGGGTGGGCCGAACAGGTTCTGGGCCGTAATCAGCGCTGAAATAGCCTGTCCGGGTTTCACGACTGGCCTAGAGGCTTTCACTGTCACCTTCATGCGGTCCGGAATGAACTCCTCCACCGAAATCTGGCGCGAAGTCAGCAGCACGTCGTTGCCGGTTAGCACTTCCATTGTGTAAAGGCCAGTCATGACGGCCGGGGGCAGCAGGAAGCGCGCCTCGAAGGAGCCAGCCGCATTCAGGGTTTTCTGCAGGCTGGCGTACTCCTTGCCGGTGGGCAGCAGCAGCCGAATTTTCACCGGCAGGCCCTTGGGCGGTGCCTGCCAATCCTCGGTGCGGATAACGGTGTTGGTCTGGATGGTGTCGCCGGGTCGGTATAGGTCCCGGTCGCCGTAGAGGAAGGCCTGGTAGCGGGCGGCGTTGCTTTGTAGGCCACCCACCTCGAAGCGGGAAGTTTCTACGCGGCTGCGGCTCAGGTCGAGGAAGGTGAAGTCGTTGCCCTGCTGGGCCATGACCATGCCCAGCTTGAAGCGACCGTTTTGGGCGGTGCTGTCGAATTTCGCTACCCCATCGCCGTTGGTCAGGCCGGTGCCCATTACCTGGTTGTTGGTGCTGATAAAGCGCATTTCCACGCCGTTGAGGGCCTTGGCGTTGCGGATGGAATTGGCAAATACCAGCGTGCTGCCGGCCTTGCCCTGCTTCACAATCAGCCCGATATCCGACACGGCTACCAGCTTGCTCACCTGTAGCCACTGGCGCTCGGTGTCCTGCACCTTGATGATGTAGAGCCCTTTCAGGCCGCCCGCAAATTCCAGGTCCTTAAGGTTCAGGTTCAGCAGCCGAAGCCCTTGCGCCTTCGGCAGCCCCGACACGGTGTAGGTGCGCTCCGTGAGCACGTTGCCCAGGTTCTCCACGTCGTAGTACTGGTAGGAGCGGTCCACGTACCCGCCTTCCTCACTTTCCTCTTCCTCACCCTCCGATTCTTCCCCGTCGTAGCCGGGGTAGCCGTACTGGGTGCCGCTGCGCAACAGCTGCTGGATGTTATTAGCGTACACTTTAGCAATGGTCACTTTCACCTGACCTACCTCATTTATGCGCACGGCCAGGTTGCGCGAACCCAGGGCGTCGAGGTACATGGCTTTCTCGGCGCTGGCAAAGCTGATGGTTGGGCGCTCATCGGAGAAGCTCACCGTTTGGGTGAAATCTTCGCTGAGGTGTCCGCCTAGGCCACCCCGCAACCCCTGGCGCAAGCTCACCTGGTAGCTTTTGCCTACCTCGAAGCCGCCCTTGAGCCGAAAGCCACTTTCCAGCTCCTCTACCTCGTAGGCCACCTGCGGCGACACTGACAGTGCATTCTGCAAGTCGCCCGTGGTTACCGGCTGGCTGGTCAGGATGGTAATGACCGGGTCGGCCGCTTGCAGGGTGCCCGTGATGGAGCGTATTTCCAGCTCCTCCGGGTCGGGTACCTGAACTTGTTTTTCGTAGTCGGAGGTAGAGGCCTGGTCGCTGTCCTGAGCCCGCAAACCCTGGCCCAGCGCCACCGTGAGCGGGCTGCCGGGGCGTACCTGTTGGTTGAGGCTTACGCGCACCACTTGGCCCGGCTCCCCGCTCACTTCAAAGGCCACGGGCTGCCCGTCCTGGGTCACGCGCAGCAGGGGCTTCACGTCGGCGGGCTTCACGGCGTAGTTGAAGGGTAACTCCACGCGCATTTCGGCCGTGCCCGCTGCTCGCTCCGAGCGGCCCCAGAAGGCCTGCGGCTCCTGCAATTGCAGGTAGGGGGTGTGGAATTTCTGACGATTCTCGGGTAGTTCTACGTTGCGTTTGCCCTCCGGCAGGGCTTCTTTGCGCAGGGTGGCCGTGAAGGCGGTGCTAGGCTTAAAGGGGGTGGTAGGCGAGAAAATCAGTTCTCTATCCGATGTCCACTTGAACTTGCCGCGCATAGCCGGCTCAAACTTCACTACCTGCACGGTATCCCAGCGGTCCTGCTGCTCGGGGCTAGCTACGGCATCAGCAAACTGAAATACCAGGTTCTGGTACGGGTCAATTTCCTCGCCGTTAGGTCCTGGCCGGCATCGGAGCCCGACTTAGAACAGGCACATAGCAAAGCCAGCAGCACCAGCAGCGGCAGGCGAGAAAGAGAGCGGGGTAGCATGGATAGGGAGGCGCTAGAAAGGACGCCGGAAGGTATAGAAAAACGTTAATGTATAGTGCAGTCCTAGTGTAGTATGCTTCGGTTTACTCTGCGCTAGTAGGAGTAAGGTTGCTGCCTCAAAGTTAACAGTCACGCATTATGCTATTCCGTGAAATTGCTAATGAATACCTCCGCTAGATGGCTCACAAAGGGTAAATTTTATTTTTGCATACTACCTTGTATAACAAAGTAGTGCTTATATATTTGGTCCGTTCGGGTCGGTAGTCAGTTGCATCTAGCTGCTACACGCGTAGACTGGCCCCTTTCTGCCTCCCTTCTTATTCCTTCCACGCATGAAGAACTCACGGTATTCATTTTGGCTGCGCACTGTGGGCGCGGCGCTGGTTCTCCTGTTTAGTGTTGCGTCAACCGGTCAAGCCCAATCCGCTCCCGACAGCGTTGACCAACTGGTGCAACGGGCCATGCGGCAGTTACGCATTCCGGGCGTGCAGCTAGCGGTGGTGCGCCACGGTCAAGTTATTAAGCTAGGCAACTATGGCTTGGCCAATGTGCAGGACTCGGTGCCAGTAACTACACAGACACGCTTTTTTCTCAATTCCATTACTAAGGCGTTTGTGGGCGTAGCCGTAATGCAATTGGTGGAATCTGGTAAGCTAGACCTGGCCGCGCCAGTAGGGCGCTACCTGCCCGAACTGCCTGCAACCTGGCATCCGGTCACCGTCCGGCAACTGCTCACGCACACTTCTGGTCTACCTGATATTATGCCCGAGGATGCGCTAGTGACGGAAAACAACGAGAAAGAGGCTTGGGTCCAGGTGCAAACACAGCCACTGGACTTCCCTGCCGGTCAGCAATTCGCCTACAACCAAACCAACTACCTGTTGCTAGGTCGCCTCATCGACAAACTCAGCGGTCAGCCCTTTGCGCAATTTATCCGGCAGCGGCAGATTGAGGTGGTGGGGATGCCCCGCACAAGTGCCGGCGACGCTCATGACGTGCTACCCCACGGCGCCCGCGGCTACACGTACACGCAGTACGTTGATGGGAAACGGCGCCGGAGCCCGCAGCTACAGAACCTGTTCGAAGTATTTCCGCCCTCCTTGCGTACGGCCGCAGGCATGAGCTCTACCGCAGAGGAAATGGCCCGCTGGGTGCTGGCCTTGCAGCAAGGCAAACTGCTCCAACCCCAAAGTCTCTCGACGCTCTGGACGCCAGGCCGCCTCAACGACGGCTCCCAGCGCGGTTTTGGGGGCAAGCTCACCGGCTACGCCCTGGGCTGGCCCACCATTACACGGCCCGAACACCCGGCCGTGGCGCCTGTGGGTGGTGGCCGCTCTGCCGTGTTTCTCTACCCCCAAGACGAGTTAGCCATCGTGGTACTGACCAACCTGCAGGGTGCCAACCCCGAGCGGTTCATTGACGCGCTGGCTGCCTGTTACCTACCCGATATGCGCGTGGAAGACGGCTTCGGTTTGCCACCGACCTGCGTGCTCTGCACCGCACATTGCGCCAGCGTGGGTTTTCGCACCTAGAAGAAGAAGTTAAGAAAGCCCGCCGCCGCGACCCAGCCTACGCCTTGCCCGAAGATGCCATCAATGCCTGGGGCTACTCCCTGGTTGAGCAGGGCCAACTAGATAATGCGCTGGCTGTATTTCAACTCAATGTGCGCCTCTATCCCAATAGCGCCAACACCTACGACAGTCTGGCCGAAACCTATGCCGCGCTGGGTAATAAGAAAATGGCCTTTCAGCACTACACTCGTGCTCTGCAACTGAACCCTAAAAATCGCACGGCAGCAGAGTACCTCCAGAAGCCTTGAGCCATTGCATGCAAGCAAGATCTTCAACAAAGAAACTTACTCTGACGTCTGCTTTAGAACAAGCACATAGCAGAGCCAGCAGCGGCAGGCGAGAAAGGAAGCGGAATAACATGGATAGGGAGGAGCTTAAAACAACGTCGGAGGGTATAGAAAAACGGCGTTTCTGCTATGTTTTGTATAGGTTTGATATCAGTTTGTACTAAGGCGCATATTGAGTTGCTATGAATCAAGCTAAACTACTGCTCTATATAGCTCTATTCTTCTACCTGCCACTTTCGAGTTTCCATGTGGTGGAAGGAAATTCGTTTGTTTCTAATAGGCTAAAGAGTCCTGATTATATCGTAGCGTTAGACTCTCTCACTAACAACTACTTATCGAAAAAGCCCCTCCCACACAACAGGATGTGGGGTCTACACAAAATGCTGGTCAATCAACTGCAGAAATCTGGAATTGATACGGTCTTGTTTTACCAGGAAGGTTGTGTGGGATGTGAGTATTTGCCAACACCCGACGAATTGGGCAGATTAACTAAGAGTTGCCGATGTGCCGAAGAGGAATTGGTCGTTTATCTATTCTGGCAATACAAAGGCAAAACGTTATCTAAAAAGCTTGATTGCTGCCAAAATCAACCTGTAGCAACAGAAAACTCGGCCTTAATTGATTTCTACTTTCAGAATAAGCCCCATTTTCAAGCAGCAGAGAAATTCTTCCGGGACTTTGAGGCCTATAACCGCAGCCATCCTAAGAATGTAAAATTCTTGCCACCAACATCTATACACGATGATGTGACCCATGTCTTATTTTACTTAGGGAAAAAGACGGTGAATTTTCAAGTTAGAGGTGAAGAATTCACTGCCACAGGTAGCCCAAAACACCTCCGCTATCAATGGAAGCGCAAACAATGGGAATGGGCTGACCTGATTAAAAAGGCTGTAGCGACAAGATAAAACCCTACACCTCTCAAACACCTCTGTCTACTCAATACTAAACGCCGGCAGCGTGTACACCGGAATGAGGCCGGGCTTGTAAACCTCGCTACGGCCCTTGTTACTTTTGTTTCTATGCCTTCACCTACCATCCTCATTGTGCCTGGCCTAGGCAG
Organism: Hymenobacter sp. AT01-02; assembly: GCF_000961955.2. Classification (NCBI taxonomy): domain Bacteria; kingdom Pseudomonadati; phylum Bacteroidota; class Cytophagia; order Cytophagales; family Hymenobacteraceae; genus Hymenobacter; species Hymenobacter sp. AT01-02. The sequence goes on along the minus strand of NZ_JZIR02000010.1, from coordinate 8,327 downwards.
TTCCGGCCCAGCGCACTGGCAAACTCACTGGGAACAGCACTACGGCTACCAGCGCGTTCAGCAGCGGGACTGGGATAATCCGATTTGTGAAGACTGGGTGCAGAACCTTGAAGCAGCAGTAGTCGCTGCGGGCCCTGGCGTAGTGCTAGTGGCACATAGCTTGGCCTGCGCTACTATTGTGCATTGGGCCCAAACCACCCAGCACCAAATAAAAGCAGCGTTGCTGGTTGCGCCCGCCGATGTAGACCGTTCTGATATGCCATCGGAGATAGTAAACTTTGCGCCCATACCGCTGGCGCGCCTGCCGTTTCCAAGTATTGTGGTAGCTAGCACCACCGATGAGTACGTGACGTTGGCGCGGGCGCAAGAGCTAGCGGAGGCGTGGGGAAGCCGATTCGTAAATGTGGGTGCACTAGGCCACATCAACTCCGAGTCTGGTCTGGGGCTGTGGCCGGAAGGGCATGTGCTGCTGCAGGAATTGGTAGGGTAGCGGTTATTGCAAACCAAGGTTAACCTAATCTCCCCTCCTCAGATGAGGAGGGGTGGTTGAAAGGTTAGAATTAAAAAATAGAGCTAGTTATCGTTCAACGGCTGGTCAACCACCCCCAACCCCTCCTCATCTGAGGAGGGGAACTGGTTCACTAGCTTAGGTTAGCTAGCCCGTACCTGCCCATTGCCGCGCACCTGCCACTTGTAGCTAGTGAGTTCTTCTAGGCCCATGGGGCCGCGGGCGTGCAGCTTCTGGGTGCTAATGCCAATTTCGGCGCCAAGGCCGAATTGGGCGCCGTCGGTGAAGGCGGTGGAGGCGTTGGCGTACACGGCGGCGGCATCTACCTGATTGAGGAACTGCTCGATGTGAGTAGCATCTTCGGAAATGATGGCCTCGCTGTGCTTGGAGCTGTGGGCGGCAATGTGGTCAAGGGCTTCGCCTAAGTCGCTACCGTTTTCACGGCCATTGCCAGGGAAAGAAACTCAGTGCCGAAGTGTTCGGCAGCGGCCGGGTGTAGTAGGGCGGCGGGGTACAAACCCCGTAACGCAGGGTAGGCCTGAGCATCGGCGTAAATAGTGACGCCAGCAGTAGCTAGCGGAGCCGTTAGGGCTGGCAGGTCAGCGAGACGGGCTTGGTGTACCAACAAACAATCCAGGGCGTTGCAGACGCTCACACGGCGAGTTTTAGCGTTGGCCACAATGGCGCGGCCCTTGGCCAGGTTGGCCGTTTCGTCGAAGTACGTGTGTACAATGCCGGCTCCCGTTTCAATGACGGGTACTTTGGCATTTTGGCGCACGTAATCGATGAGCTGCTGGCTGCCGCGCGGAATGAGCACATCTACGTAACCAATGGCGTGGAGCAGAGCCTCCGTTGCCTGCCGATCTGGAGGAAGCAAGGTCACGCTGGCCCCGTCAAGACCGTGCCGTTGGAGGACGCCCTGCATTACGACACTGATGGCCTGGTTGGAATAGGCCGCGTCGGAGCCACCCTTCAGCAGGCAGGCATTGCCGGTTTTCAAGCATAGCGCTGCCACATCGAAGGTCACGTTGGGCCGCGCCTCATAGATGACCCCTATCACCCCCAGCGGGACGCGCACCTTGGAAAGCAGCAAGCCATTCGGCAGCGTCTGTTGCAGCAGGGTAGCGCCCAGCGGTGAGGGTAGATCCGCCACGTTCCGAATATCGGCCGCAATACCTTCCAGGCGGGCCATGGTTAGTTGCAGGCGGTCATACTTCGGGTCATCCGGCGACATGCGCGCCAAGTCTTTCTCGTTTTCGGCCAGCAGGAAAGGCGCCTCGGCGGTGGCCGCAGCGGCTAGGTCGAGCAGTACGGCAGCAATGGTTTCTGCCGGGAGCCGGCCCAGCGCGCGGCTAGCACGTTGGGAGGCCTGGAAAGTGTCGTGAAGATGCATACGATGCGGTGGTGCCGACCCCGGAGAGTGCGGCAGCGTGGTTGGGAGGCGGTGCGAGCAAAGAGGCCGAGCCCGTAAGAAAGTACTCGGCCGACTACCCGGAGGTAATAGGCAGCTAGCTAATATCAGCCGTTAGAAACAGGTAATCATAGTGCACCAGGGGCTTTTGGTTTTGATGCCCGAGGCGTTCCAGGGCCTTATCGGAGCCGTATTCGGCTAGGCCCAAGCCAAGGGCTTTGCCCGTTTCGTCTAGAATCCGAATAATGTCGCCCTTCTGAAAGGTACCCGTGATGCCCAGCACGCCTACGGGCAGCAGGCTGGTAGCCCGGCCGGCAGCCGTGAGAGCCTCCTTTGCGCCGCTGTTGATGTGCACAGCCCCTTTGGCGGCTAAGTCGGAGTGGGCAATCCACTTTTTCTTGCTCGAGGCGTTCTTATTTGGTTGGAAGCGCGTATTGGCTACCTCCTCCGCCAGCAGGCGCGGTAGCACGTTTTCAGTTTTGCCGTTGGCAATGTGCACAGCTATACCCAGCTGCGCTACCTTGTGGGCCATATGGCACTTCGTAATCATACCGCCCCGGCCAAACTGGGAGCGTTGGGTGGTCACGAACGACGAGAAGCTGTTCATAGTCGGCTCGATTTCCGGAATCAGCTCGGCCCCGGGGGCTTTCGGGTCGCCATTGAAAATGCCGTCTACATTGCTCAGGATGAGGAGGGCGTCGGCGTTGAGCATGGATGCTACTAAGCCAGCCAGCTCATCGTTATCGGTGAACATGAGCTCCGTTACGGAAATCACATCATTCTCATTCACGATGGGAATAATGTTGTTTTGGAGCAGCGCCCGGAAGCAGTTCTGCATGTTTAGGTAGTGCACCCGGTCGCGGAAGTCTTCCTTGGTCACGAGCACTTGGGCGCACAGCAAATCGTGCTCCGCCAGCAACTCGGCGTAAGTAGCCAGCAGCTTTACTTGTCCCACGGCGGCCAGCACCTGGCGGCTCGTCACGGCATCAGCTTTGGTAGGTACCTGCACCAAACTACGCCCCGAGGCTACCGCCCCCGATGACACCACAATGACCTCCTTACCCTCCTTTTTAAGCGCCGCAATCTGGGCCACTAAGTGACGGATGCGGGCCAGGTCGGGAAAGCCATCGGGTTGGGTTAAGACGTTGGAACCGATTTTTACGATGATTCGATGGTAAGGAAGCGCCATAGTTGCCCAGTTGGTTCTGCGGCGTAAGGTAGGGCAGAAGCGTGGGTCGAGCGCCATAGCACAGGTGCAGAAAGTGCACTTCAGAATGAAATAGATGAGCTTTTACAGGTTCAGCTTACCCCAGTGCCGCTTTTGCAGGGCTGGAAAGAATCTGAAAATCAGATGATCCTCCGGCGCCCGCAGCCGTTTAGAAGAGCATGTTTCTATTGCGAAGCGGTATAAAATGGGTAGTGCTCGGCCTGCTAAGCCTCGGGCTTGTGACGCCCGCCGCTCTGCGCAAACGGCTGCTTCCTCCCTTAACCCCACCGCTACCATGGGTGCCGATCAAAACCGCCTGTACGCCGACGTTAAGTTTCTGACTTCCCTGCAGCCCCCGCGCCACTACCGCAACTTGGCTTCTCTAAACCAGGCGGCCGACTATATCAAGGCAGAATTTGAAAAGCTGGAGGGGCAGGTAACAGAACAAACCTTCCGCGCCGATGGCCGGCAGTACCGCAACATCATCTTGTCCCTGGGCTCGCCCACGGCACCGCGCATCGTAGTGGGAGCCCATTACGACGTGTTCGATGACACGCCCGGCGCCGATGATAATGCCAGCGCCGTGGCGGGGCTGCTGGAAACCGCACGCTTGCTTCACCACCTGGGCTCCAACCTGAAATACCGCATAGACCTAGTGGCCTACCCCAATGAGGAGCCGCCGTATTTTGCCACGGAATACATGGGTAGCGCCGTGCACGCCAAGTCGTTGTACGAGGCCGGGGTAGAGGTGCGCGCCATGCTGTGCTACGAGATGATTGGCTACTTCAGCGACGAGTCCGGTTCGCAACGCTTCCCCAACGAGCAGCTAGCGGCCCGCTATCCGAATACGGGCAACTTCATAACGGTAGTGGGGCGCACGGGGCAGGAGGAGTTTACCCAGCAAGTGCAGCAGCTTATGCAAACCAAGGCCGCTCTTGATGTGCAGCGCATCAACTTACCCGCCGATATGGGACTAGCGGGCCTTTCCGACCACCGCAACTACTGGAAATACGGCTACCAAGCCCTCATGATTAACGATACGGCCTTCCTACGCAACCCCAACTACCACCAAGCTTCCGACACCATTGACACCCTGGATTTCAAGCGCATGGCCGAGGTAGTAAACGGCGTGTACGCTGCGCTGCTCGGCCTGTAAGTTTCTGCCATCTGGTGCACACCACCACGCCTGCAAGCGGTAGCAGAAAATGCCTTTCCTTTGCTGCTACCTTGCTTTTCTCCGGTGCACTAGGTTCGAGCTATGCTTTCCCATCCTCACGAAATATTTCTGGAAGTAGCTCGCCAACTGAGCTTCACCAAAGCCAGCCAAACACTTTTTTTGAGTCAGTCGGCGGTAAGCAAGCAGGTCAAGGCTTTGGAGGAACACTACAAAACCGGGTTGTTTGAGCGTTTAGGGAATAGCGTGGTGCTCACGCCCGCCGGCGAGCTGCTGTACCGCAAGCTGCTGGTAGCAAAGCAGCTGCAACACGAGCTGCATCAGGAGTTCAGTGCGCTTAGTCCCACATTCTCGCCCCAGGTGCGTATGGTTATTGGGGCCAGCACTACCATCTCCCTCTACGTCATTCCGCCGGTCTTATCGGCCTACTTGCAGCAGTACCCAAACACGCAGCTCACGCTTAAGAACCGCAATAGTGAGAATATTCTGAAAGCCCTGCTAGAGCACGAAATAGACTTGGGCATTATTGAAGGGATTCACAAAGTCAGCAACGTAACCTACACGCCGCTGCTAACCGATGAGGTAGTGGCCGTGTGCTCGGCTCGCAACCCCCTGCACCAGCAGGCATTGGTAGCGCACGATTTGCTTCGCCTACCCGTGGCCTTGCGCGAAACCGGCTCGGGAACCCTGGCGGTGCTGGAAGAGGCCTTGGCGGAAAAGAACATCAAGCTGACGGACCTGCCCGTGAAGGTGCGCCTGGGAGGTACGGAGGCGTTGAAAAACTTTGTGCGCGTAGATACGTGCCTGGCCTTTTTGCCGCGCCAAGCCGTCATGAAGGAGTTGGCTTCCGGCGAGCTGGTGGAGGTGCCAATTCATGACCTGCACTTAGTGCGCCACTTCGACTTCGTTCAGCGCAAGGGCACTGAGAACAACATGCCCTATAAAAGCTTCGTGCAGTTTACCCGTCGTCATTATTCCAAAGTGGAATAGCCTATTCCGAATTGCCGTTAGGTTTAGGAATACACCTAGGGGAGTTTTGCGTTAAAATCTCCTCTATGACAACCTTCCAAGCCACGTCCTCACGCCTGCAAGTTCTCAACTGTGCTGCCTGCGGAGCCCCTCATACAGCTTTCACCCTTCAGCGGGTTTCGGAATGCTGTGCCCAACCTCTATTAGCTCATTATGCGCTGCACGAACCCCTTTCCAGGGAGCAAGGCATTGACACTGCCGAAAATTCCATGTGGCGCTATCATGCCGTGCTACCGCTGCTGGATGAGGCTAACCGAGTTAGCCTGGGAGAAGGCTGGACGCCTTTACTACCCTTGCATCGCCTGGGGGCGCGCTACGGCCTCGCCGATTTGCTGCTTAAGGATGAGGGACAAAACCCAACCGGCTCATTTAAAGCACGCGGCCTGAGCATGGCCATTTCCAAGGCCAAGGAGCTGGGCGTTACGGGCTGCATTATTCCTACTGCTGGCAACGCGGGTGTAGCTATGGCGGCGTACTGCGCCCGGGCCGGACTGCGAGCGGTAGTCGTGATGCCTCGCCACACCCCCAAGGCTTTTAAGGAGGAATGTTACTGGTACGGCGCCGATGTCCACTTGGTAGATGGCCTCATCAACGATTGCGCGGCCCGCGTGCGGGAGCTAAACGCCGATGGTGCCCTGCTCGATGTCTCGACTTTGAAAGAACCTTACCGGCTGGAGGGTAAGAAAACCATGGGTTATGAGCTGGCCGAGCAACTAAACTGGACGCTGCCAGACGTGCTCCTGTACCCTGCCGGCGGCGGCACGGGCCTCATTGGCATCTGGAAGGCTTTCCAGGAAATGAAGGCCATGGGGTGGCTACCCGCCACGGCCCAGTTGCCGCGCATGGTAGCCGTGCAAGCGGCCATGTGTTGTCCCTTGGTCGAAACGCTAGCTGGCCACCAAGCCAACTGCCACAGCTACGTGGGTCAACCTACGATTGCCAACGGCTTGGCCGTACCCCGCCCCCTAGGCGAGCCGCTCATGCTTCAGGTGCTGCAAGAGTCCCAAGGAACAGCCATAAGCATAACCGATGAGCAGATGCTGGAAGGCATGCGCGAGCTAGCCCGCTTAGAGGGCCTCTTTGTGGCGCCCGAAGGTGCTGCCGTGTGGATGGCGGCCCGAGAACTGCTTCAAACGGGTTGGTTGCAGCCAAATGAGCGCATGGTTCTGCTCAACACCGGTTCAGCCCAGAAGTACCTCGACAATGTGGAAGGCAGGTACTAGACTGCTCATAAGCCTAGTAAACAGGAATATGTGCCAAGTAGCTTGTAAGTAGCAAAGCTGGATTACCACTGCGGGGTGGCTGCTTCAACTAGACCTTCTAGTTTGAGTAGTTACCCCGCTTTTGTATATGTGCTGCACAGGTAATTATCGAAAGCCTTAGAAAGATGATAAAATGTGCCCTTGCCTATCGAATTTAGGGTGTATAATTAGTTTGGGTAGTGGTTTTTGAACATTTAGCCTCAAATTACTAGGGGTAGGTCGGGTTGTTATGCATATTTGCGTAATTTGGCTAGTGAAATCGAGGAAGCCATCATTACAACATCATGACTCCGAAAGCTGATTCAATCCGTCCGAGCTACAGCCTGTTCACGCTGGGCGCTCTTATTGTACTGGCCCTGATAGCTGCTTTTGTGCGCGTGCCCCATCCGGCCGCCGCTGCTGGCGCCCTAAATGCGGCCGACGTGGCCTGGATGCTGACAGCTACCGCCTTCGTGCTGATTATGACGCCTGGCCTTTCCTTTTTCTACGGTGGAATGGTGCGGCCTAAAAATGTCATCAGCACCATGCTACAGAGTTTTGTGGCTCTGGGGGTTATTTCAGTGGTGTTTTATTTCGTGGGATTCTCTCTGTGCTACGGCGAGTCGTGGCACGGCATCATTGGTAACCCTTTTACCTATGCTCTGCTCCGCAACGTGGGTACAGCGCCCAATCCCACCTTTGCGGCTAGCATTCCATTTATTCTCTACTTCGCTTTCCAGCTGAAGTTTGCCATTATCACCCCGGCGCTTATTACCGGGTCCTTTGCCGAGCGGGTACGCTTCAAGGGCTACTTGGCTTTCATGGTGTTGTTTAGCCTGTTCATCTACTGCCCCCTGGCGCACTGGACCTGGCATCCTGAGGGGTTCTTGCACAAGTGGGGCGTGCTGGACTTTGCCGGTGGCACGGTAGTGCACATTTCTGCGGGTGTAGCGGCTTTGGCGGGTGCTATGGTGCTGGGCCGCCGCTCGGCCCACCTGCGGCCTTCATCTTTCTCTACGCCCAATGTGCCGTATGTCATGCTGGGTACCGGCTTGTTGTGGTTTGGCTGGTTTGGCTTCAATGCGGGCTCTGCGCTTGGGGCCAACGAGCTAGCGGCCCTGTCTTTTGTGAATACGAACTTGGCCTCGGCCTCGGCACTTATTGCCTGGATTCTGGTAGAAATTGTGCGGGGTGGCAAGCCTACTGCCGTGGGTGCTTGCACGGGGGCAGTGGTTGGCTTGGTGGGCATCACCCCCGCCGCCGGCTACGTCGACTATGGGCAGAGCATCCTAATTGGAGTGATTGCCGCCCTTATTAGCCACGCGGCAGTGCACTGGCAGAACAGTCGTACCACTATCGACGACACGCTGGACGTATTTCCTTGCCACGGTTTAGGCGGCATTGTGGGCATGCTGCTTACGGGCGTCTTCGCGGCCAATGATGGCTTGGTGAATGGTAAGACGTCCTTGTTCGGCTACCACGTGCTGGGGTTGGCAATTGTTGTGGCCTTCTCCTTTGTCGGCTCTTGGGTTTTGCTGAAGGTGACGGACCGCATCTTCGGTCTGCGCGTGAAGCTGCAGGAAGAAGAACTGGGCCTCGACCTGAGTCAGCACGAGGAGTCTACTTACCACATCGACGAAGAATTTGAGCGGACCTACCGCCGCGAACAGGTAGTAGAAAACGCCTAAACCGGCTGGTTACCGCCAGTCAAGGGTAGAAGCTCTATGTAAAAGGCCGCTGGTAGTACTACCAGCGGC
>NZ_JZIR02000001.1:0-72812 GCF_000961955.2 Hymenobacter sp. AT01-02 | reverse complement strand
TCAGTCGGCTTGGCAGCTGCGCTGGCCGCGGGTGGCGTTGCTAGTAGCTGCTGCCGGCGGCTTAGCCATGGGAGCGTGGGGCCTAGTGCACCTGTCGAACAAGCTCAAGGACCCAGAGCCTTCCCCCCAATCCAATACCAGGACCCGCGAATCGGTAGACCAGGAAGAGGCGGAAGCAACGGCGCCTTCTCTCTCCGATATTCAGCCCGATACGCTCACTCTGGATACAGATGAGGGTGGTGCTTCCCGTGAGGAAGACACCATTCAAGAATCTGCGCCGGAGGTCATTCCTGAGCAAGAACCCCCCACGCCCCAAGAAGGTGAGGTGATGGACTCCACCACGACATTGCCAGATGATATATAAACGACTTCCGGAGCAAGAAATCGGACTTCTAAACATCATTACCCACTGACTACTACACGGTAGCCAGTACACGCAAAAAGGCCCCAGCTACACAAGCTGGGGCCTTTTTGTTACTCGTGGAAGTCTAGATTAGTAAGGCTTCGCTTCGTGCGCTACTGATTCGGCTTGCGCCACGGCTTCAGCAGCCTTGCTTTCGTTGGCCTGGGTAGCACCATCCTGGCCGCTCTTAGCCATTTTGATACCTTCAGCTACACGCTGGCCCCAATCTGGGTCGCAGTTGGTGCACAGTTCAATCATCTTGTCCTGCACTACCTTGTTTGCGTCGGCTAGCGCGCCCACCATGTTGTTGATGAGGTCATCACGCTCCCAATCTTCGTGCAACCGGTACCGCTCACCTGCTTGCTTGAAGTTGTTGGTGCGGTCAATGGTTTCGCGCAGCAAACGGCCCGAGTATTGGGGCGTATGCTCAGGTGCCGTACGAGGAGCTTCCTTCAAGCCATTGAGGCTGCTGGGCTCGTAGTTTACGTGCAAGTTCTGGCCGGGCGCCGAGTCAACATGGTAGGCCATCTGACCATCGCGCTGGTTGGTAGCTACGTGCTTTTTGGGCGCGTTGATGGGCAGTTGTAGGTAGTTAGTACCTACACGGTAGCGTTGCGTGTCGGAGTACGAGAACGTACGGCCCTGCAGCATTTTGTCGTCCGAGAAGTCTAGGCCATCTACTAGTACGCCCGTACCGAATGCAGCCTGCTCTACTTCAGCAAAGTAGTTCTCAGGGTTTTTATTCAACGTCATCTTACCTACTGGCAGCCATGGGAACTGGTCCTGGGGCCACAGCTTAGTATCGTCGAGCGGATCGAAGTCCAATTCAGGATGCTCGTCGTCGCTCATGATCTGCACGAACAGTTCCCACTGCGGGAAGTTGCCGGCCTTAATGTTGTCGAACAGGTCCTGGGTAGCGTGGTTGAAGTTCTTGGCCTGAATGGCTTCGGCTTCGGGCTGGGTCAGGTTCTTGATGCCCTGTAGCGGCTCCCAGTGGTATTTCACCAGTACAGCTTCACCGGCAGCATTCACCCACTTGTAGGTGTTTACGCCCGAGCCCTGCATCTGGCGGTAGTTAGCAGGAATACCCCAAGGCGAGAACAGGAAGGAAACCATGTGCATGGCCTCCGGCGTGTTAGCAATGAAGTCGAAGATACGCTCACCCGTCTGACGGTTGTGTACTGGGTCAGGCTTCTGCGAGTGAATCAGGTCTGGGAACTTCATGGCATCCCGGATAAAAAACACTTTCAGGTTGTTACCTACCAGGTCCCAGTTGCCATCTTCGGTGTAGAACTTTACGGCGAAACCGCGGGGGTCGCGCAGGGTTTCGGGGGAGTGACCACCGTGGCCTACCGTAGAAAAGCGTACGAACACGGGCGTTTGCTTGCCAGGCGTGTTGAACAGCTTAGCGCGGGTGTACTTTTCAATAGGCTCGTCGCCTACTTTACCGTATGCTTCAAATACCCCATGGGCACCAGCACCACGAGCGTGCACTACGCGCTCCGGAACTCGCTCCCGGTCGAAGTGGCTCATTTTTTCCAGAAACTGGTAGTTCTCCAGCGTAGCTGGACCGCGGTTGCCCACGGTACGTAGGTTCTGGTTGTTGGTGAGAGGGTGGCCCTGGCGGGTGGTCAGCGTTTGTGCATTTTCTCCTTCCGCAGTGCGGGAGTCGTGGGAAGTGCCTGCCCCAGTTACGGCCGTGCCCGTACCGTCGCCGGAGACGCCGTTTTGCGGTTGATTCTGCTGGTCTTGTGCCATACCTGTACCTTGTTATGTGTGGGTGTAACAACAGGCAAGGTACAACGGAGGTTAGGTCTAGTGGAGAATTTTTCTCCGAAAGAATTTTGTCATTTTTTCTTTTCCGGGGCAAACTAGCTGCCTATCAGGTGTAAGGGGGAAGCGGGGCCCCGTACCGGGTTCAACGCAGAAATACGCCTAGCATACCGCCTGCCTGGGTACGCTACCCTACCTTTGCGGCCGAAATGTCTGCTACCTCTTCTTCACCCCGAGTATATACCGTCGGCTTCTGGCTGATGTGCTTGTCGTCGTTCCTGTTTTTCATGAGCTTCAACATGCTCCTGCCGGAGTTGCCAGACTACCTTACCCGGCTAGGTGGTGGCGACTACAAAGGATTAATTATTGCCTTGTTCACCCTCACAGCCGCTATTTCCCGGCCATTTAGCGGTAAGCTGGCCGATACGGTAGGCCGCATTCCAGTAATGGTGTTTGGCTCCTTGGTTTGTTTCGTGTGTGGCTTCTTTTACCCCTGGACCAGCACCGTAGCGGCATTTCTGGGGCTGCGGCTGCTGCACGGGTTCAGCACGGGCTTCAAGCCTACGGGCACAGCGGCATTCATTGCTGACATCATACCAGCCGACAAACGTGGGGAAGCAATGGGCTTACTTGGCGTAGCAGGCACTCTAGGCATGGCCTTTGGGCCGTCCATTGGGCCCCGCATCACGGCAGCTACGTCCCTCAACACGCTGTTCTATCTTTCGTCGGGGCTGGCCCTGCTGAGCCTGCTTGTTCAAGGCACCATGACGGAAACCTTACCGCAAGCCCAGCGGCAGCGGTTCACTTGGTCCTTGCTGCGCATACACTGGTCCGAGGTGCTGGACCCGCAGGTATTCCAGCCGGCTCTAGTCACGCTGCTGTGCCTGTTCCCTTTTGGTGCCATCTTAACCGTCACCCCCGATCAGAGTCAAGCCCTAGGTCTCGGCCCGGCCAATAAAGGCTTATTCCTTACCTACTATACCGTAGCCTCCCTTGCCATCCGCTTGGTGGCCGGCCGTGCTTCCGATACCTACGGCCGGGTGCCCGTACTGCGAGTCTCTAGCGCCGTCATGGCTATTTCCTTGGGGTTGCTTGCGTTGGCTGGTTCTTCCGTTACGCTGTTTCTGAGCGCAGCAGTTCTATTTGGGCTGGGTTCGGGCCTCAACTCTCCCACCCTCTACGCCTGGACTATTGACCGCAGCCATCCTGAGCGACGAGGCCGCGGCGTAGCAACCATGTATATTGCCCTAGAAGTAGGTATTGGGCTGGGTGCTGTACTGGCCGGCTGGTTGTTCAGCAATACGCCTGCCCGTTTGCCTTACGTGCACGGCCTCAGCATGGCGTGCACCGTAGGAGCGCTAGTTTATCTGCTCGTGGGTGTGCGGGAAAAGCAAACCGTACCAGCGCAGTAGTGCCTAAGCAGTTTGAGTACTCCTTTTGCTAGAATAAGGAGCAAGAATATGCGTTGTTCTATACCATAATCCCTTATCTTTATCCAGGTTTTTGTGCCGATGCAAGGCGCGCACTGTTATTAAAAACGTCCTATTTGCGTGTTATCTACTCCAATGAAAGTGGCCACTCTGTGGTCGTGTGCGCTCCTGTCTGGGCTTCTGCTCAATTCTACTCGTTCTATAGCGCAAGACATCCCAATACACCTCGGTAGCTTCTCGGCAAAGGAGCTTCCGAGCGCTCCTGCAGACACTACAGCACCAGCCGAAGTACTCTGCGACTTCGGGCAGTCAAAGATTGAGGGTGGCATGGATGGCTTTGTGGTGCGTTTTGACCGAATTACGCGGGTACACATTTTGCGCCGCACGGGATACGAGTGGGCTACCGTAAAAGTGCCACTGTATCACCGCGATGGTCAGCAGGAAAAATTACAACAGCTAAAAGGATTTACTTACAACCTGGTAGGGGGCGAATGGAAGAAGGAACCGCTGAAGACCGACGCTGTATTCTCGCGCAAACTCACGGCCAACGTTGATGAATATGCCTTCACCCTCCCCAATGTGCGTGAGGGCTCAGTAATAGAGTTTTCCTACGCTATACTATCCAACTTCGTCTTTAATCTGCAAGACTGGCAATTCCAGCAAGAAATTCCGGTGCGGTGGAGCGAGTACCGTACCACGGTTCCTTCCTTTTTCCGCTACAAGGAAATTTCTCGTTCCTACCTCCCGTTTGCCGTCAACGAGACTACAACGCCTTTTTACCGAACCAGCTACCGCTCCAAAACAAGTGACGGCCATGGCGGGTACTCCGCTGGCGCCAGTGATAAGGTATACAACATTTCTACCCAGGCAGTAGCCCGGCGCTGGGTACTGAAAGATGCACCCGCTTTCCGGGAGGAGCCTTTCCTCACAACACCGCGCGACTATCTCAGCCGGGTGGACTTTGAGCTCGAACGCATTCAATTTCCAGATCAAGAGCCCCAGTTTGTAGTAGGCACCTGGGAACAGATTGAAAAAAACTTACTGAAGGACGAAGAGTTTGGGGGATTTCTGGAGCGTGCTACCCCGTTGACGTCTGGTGCTGCGGCCTTGTCTACGCTGCACGCGAACGATTTGCCAGCACGTGCCGATGCCGTCCGTACCTTGGTTATGCAAGCAGTGGGGTACAATGGCACCAATACGCTTTACGCTGAACACTCCGCTAAAAAGCTACTAGAGTTGCGGCATGGTACGGCTGGCGAGGTAAACCTACTGCTTGTGCGCACTCTTCGCGATGCGGGCCTTACGGCCAACCCTCTTTTACTCAGCACGCGTGCCCACGGGCGCATTCAGACGGACTTGCCAGTCGTGAGCCAGTTCAACTACGTGGTAGCCCACGTGGCCCTGCCCGATGGGAAAGAGTTGCTGCTGGATGCCACTGAGCCCCTGCTACCCTTTACCCTGCTACCAGAGCACTGCCTCAATAACCAAGGGCGCTTACTTAGCACCACGGGCCGCTGGGTACCGCTTACAACTACCCAAACGCATTTGGTATATACCGCCGCCGACTTCACCTTGGACGCACGCAGTACCATAAGTGGCACCATTCGTCAGGAATACGCGGGCTATGCGGCGCCATCGGCACGGAGTACGGCCCGCGAGTCGGAGCATGCCTTGCGCAAGCAATGGCAGAGCACCCACCCAGACTGGACGGTGGAGCGAGCGGATGTGGCAGGCACCAATGAGTTGGGCAAGCCGTTAGTAGTTACATTTACAACTCGGCTTGCGGGGGCAGAAGAGGCCGTTGCTACGATGTACGTACGGCCGCTACAACACCTGGGCCCAGGTGCGTCGCCCTTCCGCCACGATGAGCGCCTGTTTCCCGTGGATTTACCGAGCAGCCGCCGCTTAGAATATTCGGTAAAGCTGCATTTACCTACCGGCTACAGCGCTACTTCGTTGCCCACTAGTGCGCTGCTCAACCTCCCCAATGACGGTGGCAGGTTCCTATATAGTGTCAGCCAGCTGTCGCCCGAGACCTTACAAATCACGGCTCGCTTGGCTCTCAACAAAACGCAGTATTCCCCCAACGAATACGTAGCCTTGCGAGAGCTCTATGCCAGAGCCCTTGCCAAAATGGATGAGCCCTTGGTTCTCACCAAGCAGGCCAAGTAGCGCTCAGCCTTTTATAGAATACCTCGCTGGTGCCTGCGTAGCTACGCGCTGCATACTAAGCTTCAGCCAACCTATTTACTCAGCTAATTTACTGTGGCACAGTAGCAATAGCCATACTGCCGAGTATCTTAAAGAGCCGACCCTGCTACCTCTATAATTTTTCTATATGATCAAAAACATACCCTCTCGCCTGGTACTAACAGGCCTGCTTTTGGGGGTGGCCACTACCGCGGCACGAGCCCAAGCTCCCGACCCTATCAAGTTCGGTAAGATTGACGAGAAAGATCTTTCAGAAGCCAATTTTGTAGCCGATAGCGCTGCAGAAGCCGTTGTGCTGTGCGATTACGGCCGCTCACGCTTTGAGGTCGGCTCCGATGATTTCAAGGTGGTGTTTGAACGCGTAGCTCGCATCAAGATCCTTAAAAAAAGTGGCTACGACCATGCAACGATAAGTGTACCGCTGTACCATAAGAATGGTAAGGAGGAAAAGCTAACCAACCTGCGCGGCCTCACCTATAACGTAGTGAATGGTCAGGTAGTGAAGGACAAGTTGGAAGGCGATGCTATCTTTAAAGAGGAAAGTGGCCCCAATTGGACCGTGCGCAAGTTCACGCTCCCCAACGTCCGGAAGGGCTCCGTTATCGAGTTTACCTACACCGTCAATTCCGACTTCATATTCAACTTTCAGGACTGGACCTTTCAGTCGGATATTCCGGTGCGGTGGAGCGAGTACCGCGCAAGTATTCCAGAATACTTTGACTACAAAATGCTGCTCCAGGGCTACGAACCCCTCGCGGTGCAAGAGCGCACGGAGGGTATGGGCCAGTACAGTGTGCGCTGGGCTCCTACCATCACGCCAGGCTTAAATGGCGGCCGCGAATCAGGTGGATCGGCTTCGCTTACTCCCCGGGTTACAAACTACCGGTGGGCCATGAAAGATGTAGTGCCCTTGCGCGAGGAACCTTACATGACTACTACCGCCGATTACGTATCGCACATTGACTTCGAACTGGCTGGTATAACATGGCCAGGTCAGCCATATAAGTCTGTAATTGACAGCTGGGAAAAGATTAACAGTGAGCTAATTCAGGACGAGAATTTTGGCGGCCAACTAAGCAAAGGCTCCTTCTTGAAGGCCGAAATGGCCACTCTCAAAACCAAGTATCCTGACCCAGCCGCGCGAGCCGCGGCCGTGCACCAGTTTGTGCGCCAGGCGGTGAAATACAATGGCCGGGCTGGTGTCTACAGTTCGGTACCGATCCGCCGCGTATATGAACAAAAGACGGGCACGGCTGCCGATGTGAACTTGCTCCTTATTGCGCTACTGCGCGAAGCCGGCCTAACGGCCCATCCCGTGCTGCTGAGCACGCGCGACCATGGCCGGGCCAACGAGATGCTGCCCCTGCTGAGCAATTTTAACTATGTGGTGGGCATGGTGACCCTAGGGGAAAACCAGGAGCTGTACGTAGATGCTACTGAAGAGCTAGCTCCGTGCGGTATGCTTCCGTACCGGTGCCTGAATGGTCAGGGCCGCTTGGTCACGGCCAAGGACGCCGATGCACGCTGGGTGCCGCTGGCGTCGGCGTCTAAACGACAGCAGATGTACCGCCAAATACAGCTTGTGCTAGACGAGAAAGGTGGCCTAACGGGCACGGTACGCCAAGAGTATGGGGGTTACCGGGCGCTTAGCCAGCGTGATAGACTGCGCACCCTAGGCGAGAAAAAGTACATAGAAGAGTTGCTAGCTGATCATGATGGCTGGAGCATTCCGAAATACACGTTTCAGCAGCGCGACGCTTTGCACCAGCCTCTACTGCTGGAATATGAGTTTACGTCGGCCGGCGCTGAAGCTCCAGCAAGCACGCTCTACATCAACCCGATGCGGCAGTTCGGCATGGACAAAAACCCCTTCTTGCACGAGGACCGTCGTTTCCCAGTAGACTTTGGTGCCCTGCTCGATGAAACGGTGATTATGAACATCACCGTGCCTACGGGCTACGAACTAGAGGAAACACCAAAATCAGGCATCGTAGACTTGCCCAATGGCGGGGGCCGCTTCCTATATAGCGTGCAGCCCACGCCGGGCAAAATTCAGATTACCAGCCGTCTCAACCTTCTCAAGCCGGTGTACTCGGCAGAGGAATATGTTTACCTACGTGAGTTCTTCAATCAACTACTTACCAAGCAGGGTGAGCAGTTGGTACTAAAGAAAAAATCATGAGCCTGTTCTTTTCTAAGCTACAGAGAGTTGTTCTGGTTGCGGGGGTAGCGTTTCCCAGCTTCGCACTGGCTGGCGCGGGCACACCACAGTACCCCGTGGCGGCCCTGCCTTCTTCGCTACGCGAGAATGCGCACGCCGTTGTCCGTCGTCAAGACGAAAGCTTGGCAGTAAAATCGGTGGGACGCACGGTAGAAACCACCCGCCGCGCCGTAACGGTGCTAGATGAGGCTGGTTCGCAGTGGGCTACGGAAGTAGTGTACTACGACAAGCTGAATACGATTACGTATTTCCGCGGCACCGTGTACGATGAGGCAGGTCGGGTAGTGCGCCAACTTCGTACGGCGGATATTCACGATATAAGCCTTTCCGACGGGTTTAGCCTTGCTACTGATGCCCGCGGCCGCACCGCCGACCTGCGTCAGCCAAGTTATCCTTATACGGTGGAGTTTGAATACGAAGTGGTTTCCGACAACCCGTTGTTTTACTCCACGTGGCGTCCTCAGCCGGCAGAGCAACTGGCAGTAGAGCAGGCCACGTTTCGCGTTCTGACCCCAACAAGCCTGCCCTTGCGCTTCCAAGAGCGTCATCTTCCTAGTGATGGGGCCTTGGTCCGCAGTAAGCAGGGGGCTCTTGATGTGTTTCAATGGCAGGTACGCAACCTGGCCGCTATTGAGGACGAGGCAGACTCCCCCCCGGTTTCGGAACTGGCTCCTATGGTTCTCACTGCCCCCACCGAGTTTGAGGTGGAAGGGTATCATGGGCGTCTTTCCTCCTGGCAAGACTTGAGTAAATGGACCTATGACCTCAATGCCGGCCGCGACGTGCTGCCGCCAGCCATCCAAGCTCAAATGGCGGCGTTGGGGCGGGGCGAGAAGGACGAACGCGCCCGCATTCGCAAGGTGTACGAATACCTACAAGCCAACACGCGCTACATTTCTATTCAACTTGGCATTGGTGGGTGGCAAACGTTCCCGGCTAGCTCAGTGGCCGCTAATGGCTACGGCGACTGCAAAGCGTTGACTAACTACTGCAAAGCGCTGCTGCAAGCAGCCGGCGTGACGTCCTATGCCGCCCTGGTGCGCGCCGGGTCTACTGCCCAGGATATTCGAACGGATTTCCCAAGCTCCCAATTTAACCACGTAGTGCTGTGCGTGCCACTGACCAGCACCCGCCCCGACACGGTATGGCTGGAGTGCACGGACCAAACTAACCCGTTTGGCTACATGAGCAGCTTCACGGGCAACCGGCACGCCCTGCTGCTGCTACCCCAAGGCGGACGCTTAGTAGCCACCCCGCGCTACGGCGCTGCGGAAAACCGGCGGGAGCGCCGCGCTGATGTGCACTTTGATTTGCAAGGAAATGCCACGGCAAGCATTCGTACCCGCCACACCGGCTTGGAGTTCGACGCTATTGCAGGCCTGACGGGCTTGGCCCCATCGGAGCAGAAAAAGCGCCTCGGCGACCGGCTACCCTTACCAAGCTTCACTATCACGAAGTTTAGTTTGACGCCCGATGAATCAGGAGCGGTTCCGGTTCTTACCGAGAACCTGACGCTTGCCGTTCCTGCCTTGGCTCCGCCCAATGGCAAGCGCGTATTCATAACTCCTAATTTGCTGTGCCGCACCTCTGCCCCGCGTGCCACGGTAGGCGAGCGGCGCACGGATATCTGGTTGTCGCATGCCTACACGTATACCGATACGGTGCGCTTGCACATTCCCGCAGGGTTTCGGCCGGAGCAGCTGCCAGCGCCCGTGAAGCTTGCCACTCCCTTCGGTGACTACCTGAGCCAAGTGCAGGTGATGCCCGACGGCAACATCTTGTACATACGGCGCCTGCTGATGCCTAATACCCGCTTCTCACGCACTGACTACCCAGCGTATCTAGATTTCCGCCGCCGAGTTAGCGCCGCTGACAAAGCACAAGTGGTACTTGTAAAAACGGAAGCGTAAGCTTTACTACCCTTATCAAACACGCGAAGTCCGGGTGCCTATAAGCGCCCGGACTTCGCGTGTTAAGGCACCGTTGCTTTTGCAAAAAAGGGCTTTAACGAATTGTTACAAAGCAAAAACCGCATGACGCCCGCCTGAAGTAGCAGGCAAAAATCATACATTAGAGGCGCTCATCACCGCAGCTGTCTATTATCCCTCTTTTCTACCTTCTTGCCCTTTATGCTCAAAGTTTCTATGCTGTTCCACCGCGCATGGCAGGTGGTGCCGCTGGGGGTAGTATTGCTTGCGGTAGGCGCTCCACAGGGGGCGTCGGCCCAACGTGTACTATGGGCTGATGCCCCAGTTTCTACGGCTGCCCGCCAAGCGGCGCTGCCGGTTCTTTCACACTATCGGCCCGTAACGGTACAGCTTCAGAATGTGCGTTCTGCGCTAAGCACGGCTCCAAGCGCTACCAACCTACGCGCTCGTACTTCAACTACGGTAGTCTCTTTACCCTTACCCGACGGCACTTCCCAGCGCTTCCGCGTGGTGCAAGTACCCGTGATGGCGCCGGAGTTGGCCGCACGCTACCCCAACATCCGGACGTATGCGGCCCAGGGTATTGACGACCCCACCGCTACCGCTCGCCTTGATGTTAGCTCGGCTGGCTTTCACGCATGATTCTCACAGCTAACAAGACGGTATACATTGACCCCGCCCAGCGCGGAGGTGCCACTGACGGCTTGCACCTAGTGTTTGAGCGTCAGGCTATGAACCGCACGGCTATTCCTTTTGTGTGTAACACGCCGGATTCCCCCGCCCTGCCAACGACGCCGCCCCTAGCAAATCGTCAGAATGTAGCCAACGGCACTACCCTCCGGACGTATCGGCTGGCGCTGGCTTGCACTGGAGAATATGCTGCCTACTATGGTGGCACCAAAGAGGGCGCTTTGGCTGGCATGGTAGCTTCGCTGAACCGCGTAAACGGCATCTACGAAAAGGAGCTTGCCGTGCGCATGGTGTTGGTACCCAAGAACGACACGCTCATTTACTTGGATGGTGCCACCGACCCCTACACGAATGATAATGGGGAGTCCATGCTAAACCAAAACCAGACCACGGTAGATGCGCGCATTGGCAATGCCAACTACGACATCGGCCACGTGTTTAGCACTGGCGGCGGGGGTATTGCGCAAAAGCCTCCGTGTGCATTTCGGGCAAAGCGCGGGGCGTAACGGGCTCGGGTGCACCGCGCAACGATGCCTTCGACGTAGACTACGTAGCGCACGAAATAGGCCACCAGTTCGGGGCTGACCATACCTTTAACAGTGTGACAAGTAGCTGTGGCGGGGGCAACCGAGCGGGCGCATCGGCCTACGAGCCGGGCTCAGGTACTACTATCATGGCCTACGCAGGCATTTGCGGGGCCGACAATACGCAGGCTAACTCGGACCCATACTTTCACTCGCGCAGCTTCGACCAGATTGTGGCCCACATCACCGGAGCCGGCAACTGTGCTGTGAGTACCGCCACCAACAATACGCCCCCGGTAGTAAATGCTGGTAGCGACTACGCTATTCCAATCAGTACCCCTTTTACCTTACGGGCTCGGCAACTGACGCAAATGGTGATGCCCTGACGTACTCTTGGGAGCAGTACAATCTGGGCCCCGAAGGTGCGCCTAATTCTCCTTCAGGCAATGCACCCTTGTTCCGTGTTTTCGCGCCGGTGAGCAGCCCTTCCCGTACTTTCCCGCGCCTGAGCGATATCGTCAACAATACCCAAACGAGAGGGGAGCTTTTACCTTCTTATGGCCGGACGCTGACGTTCCGCTTAGTAACCCGCGACAACCGCGTTGGTGGCGGTGGGGTAGACTACGATGCGGCCAACGTAACGGTAGTAGGCACAGCGGGCCCGTTTGTTGTAACTGCACCGAACACGGCTACTACGTGGTTAGGGGGAGCTCCGCAATCGGTGACGTGGGATGTAGCCAATACTACGGCCGCTCCTATCAATGCTGCCAATGTGGATATTCTGCTTTCTACCGATGGCGGCCTTACTTACCCTATCACGCTGCTAGCTGGCACGCCGAATGATGGTTGTGAAAGCATAACGCTGCCCACCGGTATTGCCAACACATCCACGGCGCGGATTCGGGTGCAAGCTTCCGGAGGAATCTTCTTCGACATTTCGAATGCGAACTTCTCGATTCTGACGCCTACGGCTCCTACCTTCTATCTTGCCCAAACCTGCACCTCTACCCCACTTATTTTCTGCGCAGGTACTGCATCTGGCACCGTGCCCTTGTCAGTAGGATCTTTGCTGGGCTTCACGGGAAACGTGGCACTATCGGCTTCTGGTCTACCCACTGACGCTACCATTACGTTCAGCAACCCGACCATAGCGTCTGGCAGTGCTACCATGTACACAATTAACACGACTACTGCTACCCCGGCTGGCGTGTATACCATCACCCTCACGGGTACGAGCGGCAGCATTACGCAAAGCCAGCAGGTGCGGTTCCAGGTACTGCCCATCGTGTCGCAGGCCACGGCAGTAAGCGTACCCACATTTTCTGGGCGTACCATTTTACGCCCTACCATTAGCTGGGCTCCCGTTCCCAATGCATCTAGCTATGATGTGCAAGTAGCAACTGATGCAAATTTCTCTACTCTGGTCTTTAGCCAAAGCGGCGTAACGGGTACTTCCCTAACCCTTAGCACTGGCTTGCAATCCAACACTACTTACTTTGTGCGGGTACGTGGCGTGGGTATCTGTGGGGCGGCGCCATATTCCGCTACTGTGCAGTTCCAAACCGGGCAGCAAACTTGCCAAACTATTGCGGCTACTACCGTACCGCGTACTATCTCGGCGGCTCCGCCAACACAGTAACTTCTACCCTTACGGTCACTACCGCTGAGCGAGTGTCCGACATCCGAATTCGTAACTTAGCTATTACCCATCCCAACGTAGGCGAGCTGGAAATTTCCCTCACAAACCCAGCTGGCACGCGCGTGGTCTTGTTTTCTCGCTTGTGCAATGGCACGTCTAACCTGAGCCTGTCGTTTGACGACGCGGCCACGGCGGTCCTAGCTTGTCCGCTCCCAGCGGGCGGTACGGTGCGTCCCGCAAACCCCCTTAGCACCTTCCTCAACAGTGCTTCCAACGGTACCTGGACGCTGACCATTACTGATAACAACGCTGGCAACGACGGCACCCTTACCGGTTGGTCACTGGAGTTGTGCACAGTACCCGAAGCCCCTACCGCACCTACTTCGCTTACCACAACAGCGCCAATAGCAGTGGGCAACAATTCGGCAAACCTTGAAGTGCTGTGGCTAGATAACTCGGCCAATGAAACGGGCTTCGAGCTAGAACGCTCCACGAACAACGGTACCTATACCCGCATTGCTACCCTCGGTGCCAATACTGTTTTTTATGAGGACCAAGTAAGCACCAATGCGCGATACTGCTACCGTGTGCGTGCAGTGAATGCCGTAGGTAGCTCAGCCTACAGCAACGAGAGTTGCCAGACGGTTTCGACCATTACGGCTACGCAAAATGCGGCTCTGCTACAAGGGGTGGAAGTGTTTCCTAACCCCAGTACTGGCATTTTCAGGGTACAAATAGCCAATGCACAACGCGGCCCTATTACGCTACGCATTACGGATGCCCTGGGCCGTACTGTTAGCTCTACAACCCTAACCAAAGGGGCGGCAGCGCTCCAACATACGCTTGACCTAAGCAGCCTCAGCACGGGTGTATACAACCTGCATTTCGACATGCCCGATGGCCTAACGGTGATGCGACTGCTCAAGCAATAACTAGCCTAGGCAACCACTAGAAAGGCGGCTTCCGATGTGGAAGCCGCCTTTTCCAATATAAGACCAGCACTTATTTCGCCTCGCTCGTAGTGGCTGCCTGTTTCGACTTAGAACCGGTAGCGAAGCTGCGCTTTCACCTCAGATCGGCGAGGTCCTTGAATTTGTTCTAACCCAGAGCCAACAGTAGCTTGGTGGCGGTAGTGCGTTTCGGCGTAACGTAGCCACAGCGTTAGGTGGCGGGTCAGGTCAAGTTGGGTAAGGAGGTAGGCGCGAGTACCACGTCCCGCCAAAGCCGGAACGGAGAAGGCATACAGCACATCCTGCTCAAATACATACTGGCGCGTATCATAATCATCCGTATCGAACAGGGCATAGCGAGCTGATACGCGCACGCGTGCCATTGGCGCTACCGTAATATCTTGGGCCAGCACGTAGCCCCGCCGTTGCGGGCCGGCATCTTCTTGGTAGTGGGTGCCCTGTACCCGCGTGCGCAAGCTCAGGACTGGGGTGGGGCTGGCATCATAAAATACAAGCAAGCTGCGACGTTGGGCAGGTACGGGCAGCGGGTCAGGACGTAGCGTATCGGCATCATACGCCTTGGTCCGCTGGCGCAGTTGAGCATACAGCAGGCTTGTTTTCGTGGGAGTGAACGTAACGCGCACCAGCCAGTCGTGACCAGCCGAGGGGGCTCCTACCTGGTACCTCAGCCACGGAAACGCAAACCGATCGTAGTAGGCCGACACTTCCCAGCGCGGTGCGGGTCGGAGTTTCACGCCCAAATACAGCCCCTTCTCGTTGATGTTGCGCGAGTTTTCGCTCAGAGCATTTCCGTAAAGGGTATGGAAGTTACGAGCGTAGTTGCGGTAGAGCACAGATGCGTCTATGGCCGGGGTGAGACTAGCTAGCAAGCCATTTACGGTACCAATACCGCCACTGCTACTACGCGCTGTTTCGCCGAATAGCAGGAGATTGCGCCATACGTAGCTGTAGTGCGCACTTAACGCCAAGTTATGGTCGCCGCGCAGTTCATACGCATTATACGGCTCGGGGCGGCGTAGTAGCGGCCTATCAAAGTGCGTATCTACCGCCGTGATACCCGCCGTTAAGTCGCCGCTGCGGCTGGCGTAGCTGAGGTTTCCACCTAGCACGGTTTCGCGCAAGGCCTGTCGGTCAGCAAGTTCCGAAGGAGTACGATGAAAGCCCGTCAGCAATAGTCCCGAGGTGAACTCATTAAATTCCGCCAATGAATCCTGGGTTTGCGCCAGGTTAGCATCCACGCGCTTTCGCGATACAAAAGCGGTAGCCCGCACCGTAGGGGTTACGGCTACGGTAGCAGCTGCACCACGGAAAAACGTATTCTCCAACACCGACGAGTACGGCCGCACACCCACCGAACTACGCCGCAGAGTGGTAATCGTTTCGGCTCCCTTCCCTACCGCCAGTCCCGACGAAAGTAGCAGGCCCTGCCCAAATTGCAGTTGGTAGTCGCCAAGTGCTAGTGCCTTCAGGCGCCCACGCTCCTGCACCAGAAAGTGCGCCGAATAAAAATCGGCGCCATAACGGCGGGAAGCGGGGCTCCACGTGAAAGCCTCGCCGGCATCTTTTTCAGCCGTAACACCCAAGCTGAAGTCCTTCGCGCGGCTCACGCGGTAGCGCAAAAGTAGTTTGTCGGGCGAGCCAAGGTAGCGAGTAGCCGGGCGTCCGCCGCGCACGGTATCTGGGGGAGCATAGCCAGGGCGGTCCTGCAGCACCCGCTCGTAACGCAAAAACAGCGCAGCGTTGTCGCCTTTTAATACACGCTGCCAGAGCGGCCCGCGCCCGGCGCTGGGGTCGGCCTGTACCGTTACGAAAGGCGCTACCCGATAAATAGTGCGCACGTCGAAGCCCTCAATGGTTTGCAGCTCATAGAGGCTAAGCAGAGCTCCGTTTTTCTGGCGATGGTCAAGCAGGTGCGTTATCTGGCTTTCACTAAGTAGCAGCAGGCCGCGCAGGTCTTCGCGGGCTGCAGTATTTAGGTTGAGTGGGGTTTGGTAGTATTGAAGGAGGGTTTCGTAGAGGTCTTCGTAAGGAACCTGGTCACTCTGAATTTCAGCGAATAGCTCCTGGGTTAGTCGGTCCAGATCGGGTACTGTGGGCCGGATATACTCCTGCCCTTGGGCTCCGTGCACCATTGCTCCGAGTAGCAGAGCACTTAGCAACAACTGCCTCATGGTTGCGCAGGCTTGTTCCAGGTGAGGGCCACGCTTACCTGCTGGCTAAGCCCCAGCTTCTCATGCCAAGCTGCGGCGTAATCTATCTGCAGGGTTTTGGTGTGAAAGCCAGCGCCACCCGTTGTCTGGTGGGTGAGCGAGGCAATGCCACCCCGTAATGCTAACGCAGCTACCGGATGGTATTCTAGTCCAGCGCGGAAATCCGCATCCTGCTCTACATCCTTTTCCGTCTCAGCTAGTAGCAGCACCTTTTCCGATGGCCGCCAAGCCAACGCGGCCCGCAGCACCGTGGGCACTCGTTCGTCTTGGTAAGGCGCCAGCCGAGCTTGGTTGAAATTGTAGAGGTAGGCCCCAAAGACAAGCTTCTTTGGAATGATATCAGCCTGGCCGCCCAACGAGGCTGCCATCACGCGCCGGCTACCTAGTCCTTCTATACTCACTTGGAGCACTTCCATCCGTGCTCCTACCCGCACTGTACCCAACCGGTAGCCGTAGCCCACCCCTACCCGCTGCTCCGAATATAGCTTGCCGCCAAACCGTTCGGCCGTAACTCCTACCACACCGTACCGAGGAGCCTCGGCGGCAGCTACCGCGGCGGGCACTCCAGATACTGGCGCTACTGGTGCTCCTGACCGATACCCTAATGGTAGCGAGCCTGCAACCGCCACGGTATTTAGAGAAGGTAGCAGGAACCGATTGGCTGCTGCAAAGCCTATAGTTGGGCGCGCCACACTCCCAAGCGCCGCCGGATTGTTAGCACTAGCCCATACATCGTCTTCCAGCACCGCCGTTACTTGCCCCAAACTCGCCGCACGGGCACCCCATACTCCTGCTCCGTTGCCCTGTGCTACCACACGATGCACTCCTAACCCAGCAAAAAAGAGTAGCAACGCGTATTTTTGTATCATACACTTGTATAAGTAGTTGTAGTGCTGGAAAATAGACACTAAGATCGAATTGTACAATATCCCTTGGTTTCATCCCATAAAAAAGCTCTAACCCTAGTTAGTATCGAGGCTTTTCGTCCTAGTAATAGATAATTGACTATTCCACCACTAGCCGCGTGGTGGCACCAGGGAGGTATGCAGACGCACTACATACAGGCCTAGTACCACAAGGAATAATGCTACAAAAAAGCCCCGGCACCTTGCAGTGCCGGGGCTTTTCAGTTAGTCAACTATCATTCTACAGCATAGCAGCGTCTTTCTTACGCTTGATTTTAGTTTTACCGCCTTTCTCGGTTTTTACCTTCATCTTCTCTATGTCACTCATGTCGGCGGCAGCACCGGCTGCGGTGGCTGCCCCTACGCCGGGGTTAGGGCCATTGTTCTGTAGGGTCATTTCATCTACCAGATATTTGGCACCGCCCATTTTTTCAACGCACCAGAGCACGTAGCGAATATCCACGTTGATGCAGCGCTTTAGCTCTGGGTCATAGGCAAGGTCGCCAGTCATGGCTTCCCAGTTGCCGTCGAAGGCCAAACCAATAAGCTCCCCACGCCCATTAATAACGGGCGAGCCAGAGTTGCCCCCCGTGATATCGTTGTCGGTGATGAAGGCCACGGGTAGGTTGCCGTTTTTGTCAGCAAAGCGGCCATAGTCTTTCATCTTCAGCAGCTCCAGCTCTTTTTGCGGAACCACAAACTCGGGGTTGGTAGGGTCTTCTTTCTCCAGGATGCCCTGCGCAGTTGTTTTGTAGTCATACGCCACTGCATCGCGGCCTTTGTAGGGGCGCACAGTACCATAACTCAAGCGAATGGTAGAGTTGGCATCGGGCGAGTAAACTTTGTCGGTATTTTTCTCGCGCAAAGCAGCCACGTAAAGACGGTTGGCCCGCACTAACCCGGCTTGCATGCTCTGAAGCTTGGGCACCGTGTTCTGCACGTAGTTCGAGTACACCGACTGGTAGGTCTTGTAGGCAGGATCGGCTTCTAGCTTTGCAGCCGTAGGAGCCGCCAGGAAAGCATTGACTTTGGCCTCTGAGGTCAGGAAGGAATTACTGAACACGTAGTCAGCATACTTCTGCATGGAGCCCCCGTACTGCTTTTGCACGGTCTGAAATACTTCGGGCTGCTGATCCTTCGGTACCTCCTGCATATAGAGGCCCATTAGAGCCGCGAATACCTTTTTGTCCGTGGAAGCGCTGTAGTCTTTGAAGTACTCCGCTACCGGCTCCTTTAGGTCTGCTACGGCTTTATCAATAGCGGCCTTATCGGTAGGCGAGGCTTTCAGCGCACTTGCCAGCGGCATCATGCGGGCAGCCAGGGTAATAATTTCCGTGCCGAAGGCTGCTTCGTTTACGTATTGGGTGCCCAGGTTGTACTGGCGCAAACCAGCATAGCTTTGGTTGATGGTATTGAGCGCATCGCCGTACCGCTGCTGGCGGGCGGGGTCTTGCGAAATCCACTGAGCAAGGGCCGCTTCTTCAGCTTTCTTAGCATCCACGGTCTTGAGGCGCTTCATGCCTTCATTCTGCCCGATATAGTATTTCCAGTAGTTCGCAATGTTGGCGTATTTCGACGCGTACTTCAGCCGCAACGCGGGGTCCTGGTCCATATCTTCCTTCCACAACTTAAGGCGCGTATCACGCAGCTTGATGCGGGCGGGGTTGGTTTGGTCGAGGGTCATTTGCAAGCCAGCAGCGGGCATAAACCGCTGGGTACGGCCCGGAAAGCCAAATACCATGGCAAAGTCGCCCTCACTTACGCCTTGCAGGGCTACGGGTAGGTGCTTCTTGGGTACGTATGGCACGTTGCCCGCCTGGGGCCCGAGGTGGGCTGGTTGTTCTTGTCGGCGTACACCCGGAACATGGAGAAGTCGCCGGTGTGGCGAGGCCACATCCAGTTGTCGGTGTCGCCCCCAAACTTGCCTACGGCTTCGGGGGGGGCACCTACCAAACGCACATCGCCGAAGCGCTGGTAAATGAACAGGTAGTACTCATTGCCCCCAAACATGTCGCGCACGTAGCCACATACTTGCCGTTTTCTTTGGCATTGTCGGCCAGCTCCCTCTGGCGCTGCTGCACAATGGCCATGCGCTCGGCCTCGGGCGTAGCAGGCGTAATGCTTTCCAGCACCTTGCTAGTTACGTCTTCCATGCGCACAAGAATATCCACGAACAACCCAGGGTTCTGCTTTTCCTCGGCGCGGGAAGCAGCGTAGAACCCATTTTGCAGGATGTTGTTTTGGGGAGTACTATGGCTCTGAATAGCGTCGTAGCCGCAGTGGTGGTTGGTGAGCAGCAAGCCCTGGCTGCTTACAAATTCGCCGGTGCAGAAGCCGCCCAGCTGCACGACGGCATCCTTTAAGGAGGCATTGTTAACACTATAAATTTCTTCGGCCGTCAGCTTAAGGCCTTTCTTTTTCATGTCGGCCTCGTTCAAGCGCTTCACGAAAAGGGGCAACCACATTCCCTCATCGGCGCGGGCCGCCAAGGGGAGTAGTAGCGTCAGCAAAAGGACCGCGGCCCAGTGGTTGTTACGCATAAGATGGGTGGGTAATATGGGTGAAAATCTAGGCGCAAAGGTACGCAGCCAGGCCTTGCGGTTGCACCTCCCCTCTGGTTTGCAGCACTACCATTCACCAGCACAATCCTTTGTCCGAAGCTGCCTAGCGCATAGTCGGGTTATCTTTTCCGATCTTTGTTTTCACCATGTCTTACCTCTTCCGCCAGTTCTTGCTGGGCTTGATCTGGATATACCGACACCTGATTTCGCCGCTCACGCCGGCCAGCTGCCGCTATACCCCTACCTGTTCAGCTTACGCCGTAGAGGCCGTCACGAAGTACGGCCCTTGGCGGGGCGGGCACCTGGCGCTACGCCGCATTAGCCGCTGCCATCCGTGGGGCGGCCATGGGCATGACCCTGTGCCGTAGTGGCTTAGGCGCCCAGCTAACGTAGTGCCTCGGCCCCTAGTCGGCTTCGGACGGCAAACTACTATTTTCACCATCGCCCTACCCCCTTCTCCCGTATAAGGCTCGTGTTTGCTGCTGTAGCTATGAGCTGCGGCAGCTTTTTTTTTCAGTTAGCTACTGCTGCATATGCGCATTCTATTCTTTGCTGTCGCTTTGGCGGGCACGCTGCTTGGCAGCTGTTCCGAGGCTCAAACCCAACATTCGGAAGACAAGCAAAAGCAGGAAAAATCGGGCAAGAAGAAGGGAAAGAAAGGCAAGGATGGCGCCGACATCCCCAATCTTACCAAGGTAGGGACACTCAGTGGCGTGCCTGAAAGCTCTGGCCTCGCACTCACGGGCCAAGCTGGCACCTTCTTTACGCACGGCGACGATGGTACGCAGCCTATTATCTATAAGGTAAGCACAACTGGTAAGACGCTGGCCCAGCTAGATATTCCAGTAAAAAGCCACGACTGGGAAAGCATAACCCGCGACCAGAGCGGCAACATCTATATCGGTGATGTAGGGAACAACAACAACGACCGGCGCGACCTGGTGCTCTACCGCCTGAACCCGGAGAACGTGAGCGTGGTGCAGGAGATTCACCTGAAGTACCCAGACCAGCGCGACTTTCCACCGAGTAAGGAGGAGCGTAACTTCGACTGTGAAGCCACCCTCTGGCACGACGGCAAAGTATATTTATTCACGAAGGACCGGGCCCAGGAACAAACCAGCAAAGTATATAGCGTACCCGACCGGCCCGGCACGTACACGGCTCAGCAGGTAACTAGCATTGCCATTCCCGGCCAAGTAACGGATGCCGCACTCAGCCCCAATGGTCGTCGGCTGGTGCTGCTGGCCCGCCAGGAAATGTTCGTGCTGGAAGGCAATAGCTTCGCTGAAATCCTGAAAGCAACACCCCGGCAGATTTCACTGAAAGGCGCGGGGCAAACCGAAGGGGCCGTTTTTACCGACAATAACACGCTTTACATCAGCAGTGAGCAGGGGTCGTTGTACACCTACACCTTCTAGCCACCCGGTATTCTGTACCATCAGGGCCTAATCATGGTGGGCACGTAGCAGGAGCTTTTGCTCAGGTTGCGTGTTATTACTGTGGATGGGCCCTGTTCTTTTCCTACCTTCACCCCCACTAGAACCCTAACCTGGCGCGGCACCCTACTGCTCGCGCCCTGCAATACCTACGTATGGCTGACCTAACCACTCTCACCGGCCTGCGCGCCGGCGTGCTGCACGGCGACGAAGTGCAGCAGCTCTTCGAACACGCTAAGGCCAACGGCTATGCCCTGCCTGCCGTGAACGTAACGGGCACCGACACGGTAAACGCCGTGCTGGAAGCCGCTCGTGACCTGAACTCCCCGGTGATTATCCAGTTTTCGAACGGCGGCGCCCAGTTTTTCGCTGGCAAAGGCCTGCCCAACGACAAGCAGCAGGCTAGCATTGCTGGCGGTATCTCGGGTGCTCACCACGTGCACCTGATGGCCGAAGCCTACGGCGTACCCGTAATTCTGCATACGGACCACGCTGCCAAGAAGCTTCTCCCCTGGATTGACGGCCTCCTGGAAGCTGGCGAGAAGTTCTACGCTGAGCACGGCCAGCCCCTCTACAGCTCGCACATGCTCGACTTGTCGGAAGAGCCGATTGAGGAGAACATCGAAATCTGCAAGGAATACCTAGAGCGCATGGCCAAAATCGGCATGACGCTGGAAATCGAGCTGGGCGTAACCGGCGGCGAGGAAGACGGCGTGGATAACTCCGACGTAGATTCTTCCAAGCTCTACACCCAGCCCTCAGAAGTGGCCTACGCCTATGAGGAACTAAGCAAGGTAAGCCACCGCTTCACCATTGCGGCTGCTTTTGGCAACGTGCACGGTGTATACAAGCCCGGCAATGTAAAGCTGCAGCCCGTTATCCTGAAAAACTCTCAGGACTTCGTGAAGGAGAAGTTTGTGCTGGAAGCTGAGCGCCCCGTGAACTTCGTGTTCCACGGTGGTTCGGGCTCCTCGCAGGAGGAAATCCGCGAGGCTATTGGCTACGGTGCCATCAAGATGAACATTGACACGGACTTGCAGTGGGCATTTTGGGACGGTATCAAGAACTACTACCAGAAGAACGAAGGCTTCCTGCAAAGCCAAATTGGCAACCCCACTGGGGAAGACTCGCCGAACAAGAAATACTACGACCCGCGCGTGTGGCTGCGTGAAGGCGAAAAAACCTTCGTAACCCGCCTCAAGCAGGCTTTCGAAGATCTAAACGCTGTGAATCGTCGCCCCTAGTTTTTGCTAGAGCTGCCATAGAAAAAGCCCCGCCTTCACATGAAGGCGGGGCTTTTTCTATGGCAGTTGTGATGCGCAAGCGCATTAGGCATGGCGGCTAGTAGCCGCGGCTTCGGCTGCGGCCCGCTCCTCCAAATCCCGCGGGGCGTAGCCATACGGGTTGTTGGGGTTCTTGCCGGCCCGCCACACTACCCAAAGGCCAATAAACACTAAGGGGATGCTCAGCCATTGGCCCATATTCAGGGTCATGTTCTGCTCAAATGCTACCTGGTCTTCCTTCAGGAACTCCACTAGAATACGGAAGGAAAACAGCAGCACAACAAACAGCCCGAAGAGTTGCCCGCGCGGTGTGCGCTCTTTGGTACGGTTCCACATGCCGTACAGCAACACAAATAGGAAAACGCAGAATAGCGACTCGTAGATCTGTGTGGGGTGACGTGGCACGGCAATGGCCGTACCGACTGCAACGGATGCAGTAGCGGGCTGGGTTTGCACCGAAACTTCACCCTCGGTATTTCTCACCTGCTGCACCGTTACGGACCCAGCTGGTACCGGCTGATCGGGGCGAGCCTCTTGCAGATGCTCTACGTCGCGCGGAAACACGAAGGCCCACGGCTTATCGGTAGGGCGACCCACAATTTCGGAATTCATTAGGTTGCCCATCCGGATAAGGGCCCCGCCTACGGCCACTACCAGTACAATGCGGTCTAGGGTCCAGAGTACATCAAACTTGTTGTTGCGGCTGAATAGCCACACGGCCAAAATGATACCGATGGTAGCACCATGCGAAGCAAGGCCGCCGTGCCAGATCTTCAGGATTTCCTCGGGGTGCTGGCTGTAAGAAGGCCAATCGTAGAAGAATACGTGCCCAAGCCGCGCGCCGAGCACTGTGCCAATCAGCACGTAGATGGTAATGACGTCGACCCAATGAGGCGACACTTTTTCAGACCGGTAGACGTGGCTCAGGATAAACGTGCCCACTACAAAGCCCGACATAAATAGCAGACCGTACCAACGCAAGGTGAGGGGCCCTATTTCGGCGATGATGGGATTCGCATTCCAGAGAATGGCGCTTAGAGAAGAAAGCATAAGAAAGAAAGCAGGTGCGCGGTAAAGGTAGAACTTGTAGGGCGAAGCGTACGCGCTAGAGTTCGTTCAATTCCTCTGTAAAGCCTCCACTCAAGATGGGAAAGCGCAGCCAAGAGCGCGGATCCACGTTATAGTCGTCGAGGTGGAAGGCCGGAGCGTACCGTTCCCGCTTCCACTGGTTGCGGCTCCAGAGGCTGTAGAAGCGCTTCACGTAGGTTTTCAGCAGCTCCGGATCGGTAGCGGCTTCTTCTTCCCGCAACACCGCAAATACCTGTTGGGGGCTAAGCCGGTCGTAGAATGCAAGCCGTTCAATGCGGTTGAGCAGCACATAGGGCATCAGGTCGCGCTCATCAGTTTGCTTGTCTTCCAAGGGGCGCAGCTCGGCTGTTGGTTGTAGGTTGTTCACGTGGCGTAGCGCAGGGTAGTTGAGCTCCGTTTCAGCCCAGCGCAACCATTTCTTCACAAAATCCTTGTCGACGCCTGCAATGGGCGAGATGGAGCCAGCGGTGTCGCCATCCATGGTGCAATAGCCCACGCTAGCTTCTGAGCGGTTAGATGTCGTCATGAGCAAGCAATTCTGCACGTTTGCCAGCAGCCAGATAGCGGGGGCACGTACCCGGGCCTGAATATTCTGCAGAGCTAGGTCATCTGTCTTCCAAGTCAACTCCCGGTGTAAAGCGTGCTGAATCTTGCCCACGTAGCCCGTCACTTCATCATCAATGGTCCAGTCGTAGAATACTGCTCCAATGGAATCAGCCAGCTCTTTGGCAGAATTATAGGTGTCGTCGGAGGAATTGACGGTGCCTTGATAGGCACAGGTAAGTAGGCGCCGCGTGAGTTGCTGGTTGATGGTAAGTTGCTGCTCACTAGGTTCAGAATGTGAGGCATCCTTGGGACCAGGCGTGTTCTGATCAGGTGTAGGCGTAGCGGGCCCTGCTAGCCGCTCAATTTCCTCACTGGTGAAACACCCGCTACGGCGCATGAACTCGGCCGTACCTAATTCGGCCGCACCTAGCCGTACCAGCTCGGCTACGGCCACAGCACACATGACCGAATCGGCCCCGCCGCTCAGGCTCAGCACGAAGCCGCGGCTACGGGCTTTGCGCATGTAGTCAAATAGAGCCAGGCTTAGGGCTTGGTTGAGTTCCCGGTACTCGTCGGGTGCGGGAAGAGGCTGGATTTCGTCAGCCCGTACTTGCTCCGTGGTAAAGTCCACGTCCACGCACTCCATATCTACCTCTTTGAAGCTCATGAGCTGATTACGCAGCAGCAAATGCCCGTTCCGAGCTACCAGAATCTCGCCGTCGTAAATCATACGCCCGGCCTCATTGCCCAGTAGATTGGCATAGAGGTACGTGCAGTTGAACGTGCGGGAGGCCTCCGTTACTAGGTGGTAGCGCACATCGGTCTTGCTCATGGCAAAGTGGCTAGCCGACGGATTCACAATTAAATCTACCCGGCCCACAAGGCGGCAGGCGGGTCGTACATCGTCGGGGCGCCAAGCATCTTCACAGATTTCGAACCCAAACTTCACCCCCTGATGCTCGAAAATCATGTCTCCGAGCGTCCACTCCTCTCCTGCCCACTGCACCGTGGTGGTTTCGCCAGCGGGCCACGGGTAGAAAAAGCGCGGCTCGTAGTGTACCCCATCGTTTGCCAGAAACTGCTTCGCCGCGAAACCCAGAATCTCGCCATCGCGCAGCACGGCAGCAGTATTAAACGTGCGGTGGTTGAGCCGTACTGGCAAACCAACCACTACGCAGATGCCGTGGGTCCACGGCCGTACTTGCTGTAAGTGCGCCAGCGCCGACTCAGGTAGCCAGTCGCTCAGAAACAAATCTTCGCAGCCGTACCCCGTGAGGCACAGTTCTGGCAGGCAGAGCAGCTCTACACCGCTCTCTTTGGCTTGTTCAATAGCCTCCCGGATAGTACGCAGGTTATGGGTCCAGTCAATAGGTATCTGATTGAGGGCGGCGCCGGCTATTCGCATGGTATTGGGTAGGTAGTTGATTTTGCAAATCAACTCTATTTCCACAGATCAGGTTGCCCTCACGGCCGATCAGAACGCAAAAAAGCTCTGGCGAATGCCGGAGCTTTGCTTTTAGCGACTATTGAAAAACGTGCGCTACCCCTCGCCTTTCTACTCGTACCGAGTTTATACCCCCAGCATTTCCAGTGCCCGCTCGGCAGCTAGTTGCTCGGCTTGTTTCTTAGATAAGCCCATGCCGGTAGCAATTGGGCTTTCGTCTACTACCACGGTAGCCGAAAACTCCATTACCCCGCCTGGTCGCGGCTCACCGGTTAGGTCATAACGCATGGTTTTGCCGTTGCGCTGCGCCCACTCAATGAGCTTACTTTTGAAATTGGTAGTAGTCTGTGTCATGGACTTTACGTCCACAAAAGGCTTAATCAGGCGGCTCAGCACAAACTTGCGGGCCGTCTTATAGCCTTGATCAAGGTAGATGGCCCCTACCAGTGCCTCCAAGGCGTTACCATTCACGGAACGCGAGCGAGCAGCACGGCCCTGGGCCGGATCTAGCTGCACCAGCTTATCGAGACCTAGTTTCAACGCCAACCCGTTCAAGCTTTCCCGGTTTACAATCCGGCTGCGCATCTCCGTCAGGAAGCCTTCTTGCTCGTACGGAAACTTACGAAATAGATACTCTGCCACAACGGCACCAAGCACCGCGTCGCCCAAAAACTCCAGGCGTTCGTTGCTCTGATGGCGTCCTACTTCCGGCTGTTGGCGCACCACGGAAGAGTGCGTAAAAGCCAAGTGGTAGAGTCGAATGTTGTCGGGTGTACTGCCCGTAACGGTGCCCACGGCTTGCCGAAAGGCCCGGTCATGGCCTAATAGTCGGCGGAAAAAGCCGAACAACGGTAAGGGCTGACCGGGCCTTGGCATTAGTCGCGGATTTTACGGAAGATTACCGACGTGTTGTGGCCGCCGAAGCCAAACGTATTGCTCATGGCCACGTTTACTTCGCGCTCCTGAGCCTTGTTGAACGTGAAGTTCAACTTGGGGTCCAGTTCGGGGTCGTCGGTAAAATGGTTGATGGTAGGCGGCACGATGTTATGCTGCATAGCCAAGATGCAGGCCACAGCTTCGATAGCACCAGCTCCGCCCAACAGGTGACCCGTCATGCTCTTCGTGGAGCTGATGTTCAGATCGTAAGCATGCTCACCAAACACCTTCTGAATTGCTTTCACCTCGGCACCATCGCCCAGTGGCGTGCTAGTACCGTGGGTGTTAATGTAGTCTACATCGGCGGGCGTAATGCCCGCATCACGTAGCGCATTCTGCATTACCAGTACCACTCCGTTGCCCTCGGGGTCTGGGGCCGTGATATGGTAGGCATCAGCCGACATACCGCCGCCAATCAGCTCGGCGTAGATTTTAGCGCCGCGCGCCTTGGCGTGCTCATACTCTTCGAGCACCAACGAAGCGGCTCCCTCGCCCAGTACAAAGCCATCACGCTCCTTGTCATAGGGGCGGGAAGCTTGTTCCGGCGCGTCATTTCGCTCGCTCATGGCCTTGAGGGCATTGAAGCCTCCCACCCCCGACTCGGTGATGGCGGCCTCAGAGCCTCCCGTTACAACCACATCGGCCATGTTCAGGCGGATATAGTTGAAGGCAGAGATGATTGAGTCGGATGAAGAAGCGCAGGCCGAGGTGGTTACGAAGTTGGGGCCGCGGAATTTATGCCGAATGGAGATGTTGCCCGACGCGCTGTCGGCAATCATCTTCGGAATGAAGAACGGGTTGAAGCGGGGTGTACCGTCGCCATTGGCGAAAGCAATACACTCGGCTTGCAGCGAGGTAAGACCGCCGATACCGGAGCCCCAAATTACGCCTACCCGGTCCTTATCAACACCTTCCAGCTTGGCATCCTGAATGGCCTCGTCGGCAGCAATCAGGGCAAACTGCGTAAAGATGTCCATTTTCCGGCCTTCCTTGGTCGGAAAATAGGAATCCGGGTTATAGTCCTTCACTTCGCAGGCAAAGCGAGTCTTGAACTTGCTGGCATCGAAACGGGTGATGGGGGCGGCGCCACTAACGCCGGCCTGCAGGCCCTCCCAATAAGCGGGGGCAGTTTTGCCGAGCGGGGTAATAGCACCCAGGCCGGTCACGACAACTCTCCGAAGAGACATAGGCTGGCTCAGAGAAGCGAAAGAAAGATACTAGAAAAGCAAAACGGCCGGCGGCAGGCCGGCCGGTAAGCACTAAAAAGGGTGAGAGCTTGCCGCGTACTACTTGGCGTGCTCTTCGAGGTAGCTGATAGCTTGGCCCACGGTGCCAATGTTCTCGGCCTGGTCGTCGGGGATAGATACGTTGAATTCCTTTTCGAACTCCATGATCAGCTCAACGGTATCCAGCGAGTCAGCACCCAGGTCGTTGGTGAAGCTGGCCTCTGGAGTAACTTCCGAAGCTTCTACGCCGAGTTTATCGATGATGATGGCCTTTACTTTTTCTGCAATTTCAGACATTTCCGTGGGGGTTTGAAGAAAACTCGGCACAAATAACACCATCTTCCCTAACATTGTCAAACTTCCCCCCCCGTTTCTTCCGGGTGTAAGATTATGGCTGTCGGGGTTTCAGGCAGGTACTACGGTGCCTATTTTTGCGTTTCCTTTCTTCGCCCTCTCTCATGAAAACTCTCACGCTGGACGTCGAATACGACTGCGAATTCGACCTGTTCGGGCTCGTGTCTTCCACGCGGGAGCACACGCTAGCTTGGACCCTGAACCGAGCCTTGCATCTGCGCTTGGTTAAGCAGCAAGACCTTATTTACGACCTCCTGAGCCGGGGGCGGCTAGTTATTAGCAACTATTTACACGTCACCGAGCACTTTACGCTGCGGCTACTTCGCAACCGTAGCATAGATCCATCGGCTTTAAAAAAGCCTTTCCTCGCCCCCGACATCAAGGAATACGACTACCTGTTGCAGGTCAGCAATGGCACTGGGCCGCTGGCCCCAGAGGCACTGCTGGGCAGCTTGGCGGGCCTACCGGAGGTACAACTGATAAGTCAGTTCGACCCCAATGACCTTAAATTCAAAGAAAATCTGCTCTTTTGACTTTTGAAAACGTCTGTTATCCTGCGCTTGGCAAGGGAGTTTCTCACCGCTGCATCAGCTACCTAGCCTTTGGGTAGCATCTTACGGCACGTGTTGCAGCTCTTTTTCCCGCTGAATAACAGACGTTTTCCGCGTGCTACTAGTACGTGCTTCCTTTCATCTGTCACCTGTACCCCTACTTCATGGAACCCCGTCCGCATTTTAATAGAACTAAGATTGTGGCTACCGTTGGCCCCGCTTCCAATACCTACGAAAAGCTAGGTATGCTTATTCGGGAAGGCGTCGACGTATTTCGCCTCAACTTCTCGCACGGCAGCTACGAAGATCACCTCTCAGTTATTAACACGGTACGTCGTCTCAATAAGGATATGCGTACGCACGTGGGCTTGCTGCAAGACTTGCAAGGCCCTAAGATCCGACTGGGC
Organism: Hymenobacter sp. AT01-02; assembly: GCF_000961955.2. Lineage (NCBI taxonomy): Bacteria > Pseudomonadati > Bacteroidota > Cytophagia > Cytophagales > Hymenobacteraceae > Hymenobacter > Hymenobacter sp. AT01-02. The sequence goes on along the minus strand of NZ_JZIR02000001.1, from coordinate 44,074 downwards.
GATGTAGAAGGCGGAGGCGTTGAAATTAAGCCGGGCGACAAAATTAAGTTAGTGTGCGGCGAGAAGGAAATCAGCACGGCAACCCGCCTGAGCACGATTTACCTCGGCTTGGCCCGCGACGTGAAAGCTGGCGACATGATTCTCATTGACGACGGCAAGATTGAACTGCGCGTACTGGCTACCGACCGGGACAAAGAAGTAGATGTAGAAGTAATTTATGGTGGCCTGGTAAAGCCCCGTAAGGGCATCAATCTACCTGACTCTGAGGTATCGGCCCCATCTATGACGGAGAAGGACATTGCCGACTTAAAATTTGGCTTGGAGCACGACGTTGACTGGATTGCCCTGTCATTCGCTCGTCGCGCCGAGGACATCCGCTTTATCAAGAGCCTGATTGCCGAAAGTGGTAAGACGACCCGCGTAATCGCGAAGATTGAAACGCCTGAAGGCCTCAAGAACCTTGATGAAATCATTGCCCTCACCGATGCCGTTATGGTTGCTCGTGGCGACCTTGGCGTGGAGGTGAAGATGGAAGAGGTGCCAATGGCCCAGAAGATGATTGTGGAGAAGTGCAATAAGGCAGGCAAACCCGTTATTGTAGCTACTCAGATGATGGAGAGCATGATTACGGCGCCTCGTCCTACCCGCGCAGAAACTAGCGACGTAGCCAACGCCGTAATTGATGGTGCAGATGCCGTGATGCTGTCGGCAGAAACGGCCGTTGGACAATACCCTGCGGAGGTTATCCGCTCCATGGTAGGCACTATTATGAGCGTGGAGACACGCATGCCTAGCATTTACCACCACTGGCACCCTATCACGCCCGATTCTCCTTCGTTTATGGTGGATAGCGTGCTATCAGCAGCTTGCCACTTGGCTAAGAACACCGGCGCCAAGGCTATTACGGGCATGACCCACCGCGGCTACACGGCCTTCCAGATTGCGAAGTACCGTCCTAAGGCGCACATCTTCATCTTTACCGACAATCGTAACCTGTTAACTACGCTGAGCCTCATTTGGGGTGTGCGTGGCTTCTATTACGATCGTATGGTAAGCACGGATGGCACCGTATCGGATATTAAGTATGCTTTGACGGCTTCCGGACACTTGCAGAAAGGAGACGTGTTCATCAACACCGCCTCTATGCCCATCAACGAGAAAGGCAAGACCAACATGGTGAAGGTGAGCGTAGCCTAACGCTTAGAACTGCCAGCAATAAGAAGGCCCGTCCGGTACCATACCGGACGGGCCTTCTTATTGCTCCGTACTCTACGGGAAACCTCATAAGCACAGGCTGAGCTACCTGCTACGCGAAAAGGCTCCGCGCTGGAGCACGGAGCCTTTATCTATAAAGAGCAGAAACGCCAGTTTTGCCGTTTAGGCAGCTAGCGACTTCACGAACTTGGCCAGCTTCGACTTGTTGTTAGCGGCTTTGTTCTTGTGAATGATGTTCTTCTTAGCCAGACGGTCCAGCATCGACGATACTTTCTTCAGCAGCTCTTGAGCAGCCGTAGCGTCGGTGGTAGCACGCAGTTTCTTAACGGCGGTGCGGGTAGATTTAGCCTGGTAACGGTTCAGCACGCGCTTCGCTTCGTTAGAACGGATGCGCTTCAGGGCCGACTTATGATTTGCCATGGGTTGAGAAAAATGGTCTTCTGCTCGAAATCAATTCAATTGGGTTGGCAAAGGTAAGGTTTTGCTTTTAAATAGCAAACACTATGTCAAAGGTAGGCTGGAAGAAAGCGTTATAATCAACCTTAAAGCTCGCCCCTACTAACGCCATGGGAGTGCCTCAGTTCGTGGAAACAGGTTTACTACTGCTTAAGCAGGTTAATCAACCTTTTTCTCGATTTCGTCGGCCATTTTCTTGTGGGAATGTAGCATGGGCAGCGTTTTGGTAGCAAAAGCCTTGACGGTTGGAATTTCGGCAGCTTTGCTTTTTACCTCAAGCATGGCAATATCTAGCTTGGGAGCCGTTTGCATCAGGTCTAGGTATTCCTTGTCAAAGTCTTTGCCCTACTTCGCTATCAATCGGCCGGCCGTAACAGGGTGCACAGGCATCCTAATTTGCGGCAGAGTTACCCCCAACAGAGTAACCCCGACTTTAGCTCTTAGGGAGCCTTTGTGTGGTAGTAGGTCATCTTTTGACTCTTTTATTTCACGTCGGCACTTGTTGCCTGCTAAGCGGCCACGTTGCCCAACTGAATCTCCAAGAGGCTGCTGCCCGCGGCAGTCATCAGAAAAACTGGGTCTTGCATTGTGGCAAATGTCCCCATGAAAGCTGTCATATCGGTGCCAGGAGCACTACCAGTGGTTGAGGTACTGCTCGCAACTGTTGTACTAGCCTAACTTACTAGTAGCGAACTACCATCTCCTTAGCTGGCAACAATCCACGTGTGGGCACGCTTATACTTCCGTACTTTGCTTATTGGAATTTGCAGGCACTTTTTAGCTTGTTGTTTATGCCGCTCGTTGCTCACTCCCCCTACCAGCCTCCATTTTACCTATTCAATGGGCACCTTCAAACCATCGTGCCCAGTTTATGGCGCACGGTGCCGGATGTGCATTACCAGCGCGAAAGAGTGGAAACGGAAGATGACGACTTCTTGGACCTAGATTGGTCACGCGTGGCGGATAGCACGACGGATACTCTCGCCATTGTTTCGCATGGATTGGAGGGGGATGCTAGCCGGCCTTACATACGCGGCATGGTACGGGCGCTTAACCAGGCCGGTATGGATGCCTTGGCTTGGAACTACCGCAGTTGCGGCGGCGAAATGAACCGTTTGCTCCGCTCCTACCACCTGGGCGACACGGATGACTTGGATTTTGTAGTACGGTACGCGCTGGCTACTAAGCGCTACCATCGCATCTACCTCACTGGCTTTTCGGCGGGTGGCAACGTAACGCTGAAGTATCTGGGCGAGAAGCCTGAGCGCGTACCACAGGAAGTACAACGCGCGGCGGTGTTTTCCGTGCCCACCGACCTCAAGGCTAGCTCCTACCACATTGCGCGCTTTCAAAACCGCATTTACTTGCGCCGCTTTCTAAAATCGCTGCGGGCTAAGATGCGAGAGAAAGCAGCCCTCCTGCCCGGTCAAGTGGACATCAATGATTTGGAGGCGTTGCAAGACTTTCCCCAGTTCGACAATCGATTTACGGCCCCTATGCACGGCTTCACGTCGGCGGATGAATACTATGAGCACTCTAGCTCCGGGCGTTACTTAAGTAACATCCGTGTGCCCACGTTGCTCGTTAATGCTCAGAACGACCCCTTCTTACCTCCCAGCTGCTTTCCGCGTGAGGTAGCGGCGCAAAGCGCCTATGTGTTTCTGGAAACGCCTGCTGACGGTGGTCATGTAGGGTTTGCCGAAGGTGCGCCCGATGGCGCTTACTACTCGGAGCGGCGCGCAGTGCAATTTCTGACGGCCGCCCAGCCAGGCTAACCCAGGCAATGTGAGTGGGCTGTTACTTGGCGGCAGTAGCGGGCACAAACACTACCTTTTTAGTCTCAAAAAATTCCTCCGTGAAAAAGTCTTTCAGGTTGTACTCCGTAGCTGGAAGGCCTGCTTCCTGAATTTCTTCTGTTAAGTCGCCGCCTTTGAGGTAGTAGAGACCCGTGGTTGCATTGCCGTGGGGCTTATAGCGGTGGGCAATCCACGTATGAAAAGTAGCCAAGCGAGCTACGGCCCGGCTCACCACATAGTCGTACTTGGGGCGCAACTGCTCGGCCCGAATCTGCTCGGCCGTGACGTTGGACAAATGCAGAGCCTGAGCCATTTCCTGCACAGCCCGAATTTTCTTACCAATGCTATCTACCAAGTGAAACTTTACTTCCGGAAATAGAATAGCCAAGGGCAGGCCCGGCAGGCCGCCGCCCGTACCCACATCCAGCACCGAGGAGCCCGGCACGAACTCAATCACCTTCGCAATACCCAGGGAATGCAGAAAGTGCCGCTCGGCTAAGTTGTCCACGTCGGTGCGGGCAACCAAGTTCAGACGTTCATTCCAACCCCGAAACTCGGTTTCGAGCTGCTGAAAAAGCTGGCGCTGGTGGTCGGTAAGGTTGGGGAAGTAGTGGTTCAGAATATCCATTGCGGGGTAAAGATAACAACGCATTGGCGTGTGCTGCTGGATAACGACGCGAATAAGGGCAAGCATTGTCAGCAGCACTACGTGCGTCATGCGGGCTCTGTGCACCCTGCGGTAGCAGCCAGAAAGCCCGCTTACCTTTCTCGTAGGTAAGGCAAGCATCAGCATCCTGCCCAATGCCACAAGCAACAGGTAGAGCATACCCCAGGACGTCATTCGAATCACTATAAGAGCCAACTCATTGATAAGTCCAGCACCTAGTTTTCATTTGTAGTTATTACTAAAAAAACAGGAGCATTCAGGTGAGCCAATCACTTACAAGCGCATTCAATTTAACTTACTCCCTACTGCATCATGAGGCCGAGCAGAGGTGCAGCACAAATAATATTGCTTAAACCGCTCAATCTTCTCGGCTATTGACCAAAAAAAAGCCCCGACTTGCGCCGGGGCTTTTTTGCTTAGATGATTTCCTTCTTGTTCTTCACCATGTCATAGAGCAACTCGCGGGCGCGGTGCAGTTGGGCTTTCACGGTGCCAAGCGGCGCTTTCAGTTCCTGAGCAATTTCTTCGTAGCTCAATTCATCGAAATAGCGGAGGGTAACCAGGCGCTGGTACTTCTCGGGCAGCCGGGATACCACGTGCTGCATAATTTCGATTTTCTGGTTCTTGATGGCCGACTCCTGTGGGTTCAGGTTCTGGTCCCGGAAGTCGATGGTGATTTCGTCGCCGTTATCAATCTTGATGGCCGAGTCAATCGACATTGTCTTGATTTTATTCTTGCGAATAAAGTCGATGCAGTTGTTGGTGGCAATGCGGAACAACCAGGTGCTAAAGGCAAATTCTGGGTTGAACTTGTGCAGGTTTTTGAAAGCCTTGGCGAATGCCTCGATGGTCAGGTCTTCGGCATCGTCGGGGTTACGCACCATCTTCAAGACGACGTGATACACCGGCTTCTTGTAGATCTGCATGAGCTCGGCATACGCCTTTTCATTGCCATCTTCCACGGCGGCCCGAATGAGCTTAAAGTCGTGCTTGGCCTTCGCAGAAAACTGCTTCTGTATTTCCTGATTGTTTACTTCCATCGGAGAGTGCGGTAGAGGAACAGCGAAATTCCCAGAGCGAGATAATTAAAAAAATATACGACGTCGAGGATGGGCAGCCACGCTACAGGCAACCGCTCATCGAGCCGACGGCCGAGTTGGTAGTACACTGCCGTCACGGCAACGGTGCGTACACTCCATACCACAGCCAAAGGTATCCAATCGGGTTGGGAAAACAGTAGACTAACTGCCGTGAAATAAAAAAGCAGATTAGTACCAATAAAGTTTCCCAGTCGCACCCGATCGGCCCACCGATAGCGCTTGCCCGCCGACAAATGTCGGCGTTTCTGGCGCCACCAGGCTCCCCACGTTTGGGCGGCTTCGCTGAGGGTGTGAGCCCCTGGCTCGGCCACCACAGCCACCCGCGCGCCTTGCTGCACGGCGTCCTGCACAAACAGGTCGTCGTCGCCGCCAAGGCTTCGGATGTGTGAGGCAAACCCCTTCGTTTGGTGAAAGACCTGTCGGGTGTAGGCAAGGTTGCGGCCCACGCCCATATAAGGCCGACCACGCCATGCGAAAGACAGATACTGTGCACCCGTCAGCAAGGTTTCAAAACGGACGAGTTGATTTAGAAAGCCCGGTTCAGCGACGTAGGCCGAGTATCCGAGTACTACATCGGCGGGCCGACGAAAGCCCCGCTGCATGTGATTGAGCCACTGATTGGTGGCTGGAATACAGTCGGCATCGGTGAATAGCATGCACGCGTGGCGGGCGGTTTTGATGCCCAGCGTAAGCGCATATTTTTTTGGCGACAACCCGTGGGGCGTGTTCGTAATTGTGACCAATCGGACGTGCGGGTAGTACTGCGTGAGTTGCTGTACATACAGGAATGTATCGTCGGTAGAGCGGTCATCAATGAGTATTATCTCAAAGCCCGCCGGATAGTCTTGCTGCAGTAGCAAGGGCAGCAGGCGGCGTAAGTTTTCTAGTTCGTTGTGGGCGCACACTAGCACAGATAAAGGCTCGGCGGCAGCAGGGCTAGTGGTGGGCTCAGGTGGGCGCCGGGCAAAAGGCAAGAAATAGTAGGCGGCGTAGTAAAGCTGCACGGCTGTGCACAGTAACAGCAGCCACACAGCTGGGGAAAGGTGGAAGGGCAAAGCGCAAGAGGTGAATTAGTCTACAAAAGTAGGCATTCGGGGTGGGCAGAGTACCTTTGTGTTTTCTAACGCCGGTTTTCGCCCGGTCGGCGGCAGTAGGAGCACTATAGGCCTGCAAACAGCGCTGTTCTTCTGCTACCGCCTGCTGCAACCCACTACGGAAACCTTCTTCAGCGCATGACTTTCGATTTAGTAACCCAGGACCCGCACACCAAGGCCCGCGCTGGTGTAGTACACACCGACCACGGCGCCATTGAAACGCCCATTTTTATGCCTGTAGGCACTGCAGGCACCGTAAAGGCCGTGCAGCAGCGCGATCTGAAAGACGATATACAAGCGCAAATTATCCTCGGCAATACCTACCACTTGTACCTGCGCCCCGGCCTAGATGTGCTGCAGAAAGCGGGCGGGCTGCACAAGTTCAACGGGTGGAACCGGCCTATCCTTACCGACTCAGGCGGGTACCAAGTGTATTCCCTTAGCGGCACGCGCAAAATCAAGGAGGAAGGCGTAAAGTTTCGCTCCCACATCGACGGCTCGCAGCACCTGTTTTCGCCGGAGGGTGTAATGGATATTCAGCGTACCATCGGGGCCGACATCATCATGGCCTTCGATGAGTGTACGCCCTGGCCTTGCGAGTACGACTACGCGGCTCGTTCCCTCGATATGACGCACCGCTGGCTGAAGCGCTGCATTCAGCGCTTCGACAGCACGGAGGGCCACTACGGCTACTCGCAAACCCTCTTCCCCATTGTGCAGGGTAGCACCTTCAAAGACCTGCGCGTGAAGTCGGCAGAGTTTATTGCCGAACAAGGACGTGAGGGAAACGCCATTGGTGGCCTGAGCGTGGGCGAGCCAGCGGAGATGATGTACGAGATGACGGAAATCGTCTGCGACATCCTACCCCAGGATAAGCCGCGCTACCTGATGGGGGTAGGCACGCCGGCCAACATCCTCGAAAACATTGCGCTGGGCGTAGATATGTTCGACTGCGTGATGCCCACTCGTAACGCCCGCAATGGCATGCTGTTCACAACCCAAGGCATTATAAACATTGCCAATAAAAAGTGGGCCGATGACTTCACGCCTATTGACGAGGAGCTAGGCGGTTACGTGAGCACGTTTTATTCCCGCTCCTACGTGCGCCACCTCTTTCACAGCAAGGAAATGCTGGGCCCGCAGATTGCCTCCATCCACAACCTCACCTTCTACCTGTGGCTCGTGAAGCAAGCCCGCCAGCAGATTCTGGCCGGTACCTTCCGCGAGTGGAAAGAGCGGATGGTAAAGCAAGTAATGACGCGGTTGTAATTGTCAGATAGAATGGCCTTGTGCTGGTCGGCTAAGGTGCCCATGAACTCTTAGTTTAGGCGTTGCTGGCCTTACTGACCGGCCGGTATATATAGCTCCGCACGCCACGCACGTTACACCTGCACCATTCGTTACAACAGCAGTAATCTGCCTTCCATGAAGCTGCTCGATAAATACATTCTTAAGAAGTTTCTCACCGCGTTTTTCTTCACGGTGGTGCTACTGGTGTCGGTTATCTGCGTGATTGACTTCACAGAGAAAAACGACGACTTTATTCAGCACGACTTGGGAGCGTGGCAAATAGTATCGGAGTATTACGTCAATCTGTTCCCGTACTTCGCCAACTTGCTCTCCCCAATCACGGTATTTATTGCCGTAGTGTTTGTGACGGCGCAGTTGGCTTCGCGCACCGAGGTAGTCGCTATTTTGGCGTCGGGCATTAGCTTCAAGCGCTTTTTACTACCCTACATTATGGGTAGTGCCATTCTGGGCGCTCTTACCATGGCCATGACGGGCTGGCTGATTCCAATTGCCAACAAAACCCGGGTGGCATTCGAGAAGGCGTACATCAAAAATCCCTACCGGTTTAGCGGCCGCAACGTGCACATGAAGATTGGGCCGAACGCCTACGCCTTCATGGAAAGCTACGACAACGTGAATAATATAGGGTACAAGTTTGCGCTGGAAACGGTAGAAGGCACCCTACTGAAACGACGTATGACGGCGGAGGCCATTACTTGGGATTCTACCAAACATGCCTGGCATCTTACCCCCCAACTGGTACGCACCTTCAAGGGCGAGAGAGAAACTTTGCTGAGCATTCCCGCTCGCGATACTACTCTAAATCTCTACCCCAAGGATTTTGCCAGCACCTACCGCCTGAGCGAAACCTTAACGCTACCAGAACTCAACGACTACATTCAGCAGAAAATAGACCGTGGGGCCGACGACACGCAGGTCTACCTTAGCGACAAGTATGAGCGCTACGCTTATCCCTACGCCATGTTCATCCTCACCATCATCGGGGTGATTATGAGTTCCCGAAAAAGCCGCGCCGGCGTGGGCGGGCAAATTGCGCTGGGCTTCGTGCTGGCCTTCGTCTTCATCATCTTTGTAATTCTGAGTCGTAACCTAGCCCAGGTAGGCTCCTTACCGCCGCTTCTGGCGGCGTGGGTTCCTAGCATTGTGTTTACCGCCATTGGCTTGGTGCTGTACCGGGTTGTTCCACGCTAGGCAAGCGACCTAAGACCACACGCGGGGAAGTCTGGTAGGCTAGTTTTGCTAGCTGTGCTACCCCAGGCACGGGCTTTTCCGCTATCCTGATTCGTTTACTCCTCCCCTATGCTCAAAGACTACGTACGGTTGCATTTCATTGTGTTGCTCTGGGGCTTCACAGCCATTTTGGGCAAGCTCATTTCAGTGCCGCCGGTGGAGCTAGTATTCTGGCGGACGTTGCTAGCTACCGTGGGCATGGGGGCTTTGCTAATGGTTCGGGGGCAAAGCTGGCGCATACCGGCGGGCGAAGCGTTGCGGCTATTGGGTGTGGGCTCACTAGTAGCCGTGCACTGGATTACCTTTTTCCTGGCGGCCCGCCTCTCCTCCGTTAGTGTATGCTTGGCTGGCCTGGCCACGCTAGCTTTGTGGACGTCGTTGCTGGAGCCGTTGCTGCTCTGGCGCCGGGTGCGGTTCTACGAGGTAGGCCTGGGCCTGCTCACCATGGTAGGGCTCTACCTGGTGTCGCAGGCTGAACTTGGACAACTAGCAGGACTACTCGTGGCCATTGGCTCCGCGGGGCTATCGGCGCTGTTTAGCGTGCTCAACTCCAAGCTGGTGCAGCGCCATTCGCCGCTGCGGCTTACGTTCTACGAAATGGCGGGAGCTGCCTGAGCGTGGCGCTGTTCTTCCCCATCTATAGCCGCTATTTTACCCAAGGCGTTGGCCTCCAACTTGCCCTGCACCAATACGACTGGCTGTGGCTGCTACTACTAGCGGGTGTGTGCACGGTATATGCCTTCTCCGCTTCGGTAGAGTTGATGAAGCGCATTTCGGCTTTCGTTGTAAACCTGACGATCAACTTAGAGCCCGTGTATGGCATTGTGCTAGCCGTTATCATGTACAGCCTGCGCATTCCCGGCTTCGGCCAAGAAAAGCTTTCTACCGGCTTCTACCTCGGCACAATCGTTATTCTCCTGAGCGTGCTGATTCATCCGGTACTGGACCAGTGGAATCAGCGCCGCCTGCGCCGGAAAGAGGCTGTTGACGTGTTGGTGGGATAAGAATGGCGTAAGCCGGTGCGTGTGCGAGGGCAGTTGCCTACGTGGCAGGCTACGGCTGACACACGCACCACTACTACAGCCTTCCGTCCCAGACCTGATACGCCGCTGGCAGCTGCATCAATGGGGGCTGCTCTTGGCCCGGAAACAGCCCGTACACCGCCGAACCGGAGCCGGAAAGGCTAGCGTAGGCGGCACCTGCCGCATACAGCGCCTGCTTGATCTCGCCTAGCACGGGGTAGTAGGGCGTCAAGGCATCCTCAAAATCATTGCTGATTGTTTCGCGCCAGGTTTCTACGGGTTGGACTAAAGCGGCGCGCAGATCATGACGGGGCGTGCGGGGCTGCACGCGGGCATACGCCTCGGCAGTGCTAATATGCATGTTAGGATACACCACCTTACAGGCCGTACCGGTCAGGTTGAGGCTGATGTCTTCGAAAACGTCGCCCTTCTCATAAGCAAATACCGGCTTGTTGCGAACAAAGAAAGCACAGTCGGAGCCCAGGCGGCGCGCGTAGGCTTCCAGCGTTTCGGGAGGTAGAGCCAGTTCAAACAACTCATTGAGGGCGCGCAGGGCGAAGGCTGCATCGCCGGACCCCCCACCCAAGCCCGCTCCAATGGGCACTACTTTGTGCAGATGCAGGTGCACCGGCGGCAGAGTAAAATCGGCCTTCAGTAACTCATAGGCCCGCAGGCACAGGTTTGTGCTTGGCTCACCTGGAATTGGTATGCCCGTTAAGCTTAGGGTAGTTTCAGCGGCCGGCACTACCTCCAGGGCATCCGTCCAGGGCAAAGGCACAAACACCGATTCCAGGTTCCGAAAACCATCGGGGCGCTGACTAGTGATATAGAGACCGAGGTTGAGCTTGGCGTTGGGGAAGACGAGCATAAGAATAAGCAGAATGTAGCGCAAGCTAAAGCCCCGTTTGCCGAAGTCAAATGCCCAGCACATTTCCCCGTATTTTTGCTTTCATGTCTGCCACCGCAACTTCTTGGTACGCCCGCCGTGGCAAGCGCCTACTCGACGTAGCGTTGGCAGCTCCTTTGCTCCTGCTGGCCGTACCCTTGCTGCTACCACTAGCCGCAGCCCTAGCCGTGCAAAACAACGGTGCTTGGCTGTTTCGGCAGCAGCGCCCTGGCTTGCACGGGCGCGTATTCATGTTCTATAAGCTCCAGACCATGACCAACCAGCGCGATGCACAGGGCCAACTCCTACCCGATGGGGCACGCCTACCTGCCCTCGGCCGCTGGGTGCGCACCACCTCCCTTGATGAACTGCCCCAGCTCTGGAACGTTCTTTGCGGCGACCTGAGCCTGATTGGCCCACGGCCCCTACTAGAGCAATACTTACCGCTTTACTCACCGGAGCAGGCTCGCCGCCACGCTGTTCGGCCCGGCATCACTGGCTGGGCCCAAATCAACGGGCGCAACGCCATCAGTTGGGAGCAAAAGTTTGCCTATGATGTGTGGTATGTGGATCATCTCTCATTTGCCTTGGACCTACGCATTCTGGCCCGCACCATTGGGGGGGTGTTTAGGGCCCATGGCATTACTGCACCCGGCCAGGCTACTACCACGGCCTTCACGGGTTCTTCTTCCCCGCCCGATCAGTCACCTACTGCATGAGTATATTTTCTACCCAATCTAGCCCCGCTTCTGCTCTACCGCGCCTGGCTATTGTTGGGGCGGGCGGGCTAGGCCGCGAAGTGCTCGTACTGGCCCGGCAAATCAACCAAGTGCTTCCCAGCTGGAATATAGCGGCTTCTACGACGACCGCACCCCAACTGCGCCTACTATTCATGGTCTGCCGTACCTGGCTCCGTTGCTGCACTGAATACCCAAACGGAACCGCTGCACGTGGTGGTAGCCGTGGGTAGCAGCCGTAGCCGGGCCGCAGTAGTAGCACGCCTCACATCCAGGCATCTCACGTTTGCGACGCTGATTCACCCCAGCGTCGCCCGCGCCGACTATCAGCACATACGCATCGGGCAAGGTAGCATCATCAGCCAGGGATGCATCCTGACTTGTGATATTCATCTGGGCCAGCATGTACTACTCAACTTGGGCTGCACGGTGGGCCACGATGCGGTATTGAATGATTTCTGCTCCCTGATGCCCCATGCCAACGTGGGCGGCGAAGCGCACTTGGAAACCGGTGTTTACTTGGGCACCAATGCCACAGTTATCAACCAAGTGCGGGTGGGTAGGAACACGGTGGTAGCGCCGGCGCAGTAGCCGTGCGCGACCTACCTGCGAACTGCACGGCCGTAGGAGTGCCTGCCCAATCAATCAAGCAGCACGCATAGCCACCTTGCTCCGTGGGCTTCACACGGCAAGTTCATACCCATTCTTTTGTGCTTAGGCGCCCCTAGTAAGCAGCAGGTTGCGCTACTCTATTCCCTTTATTTCATGCGCAGCCAGGACTACGACCGACTGTATCTCTCGCCTCCTCACCTTGGTCGGCACGAACTCAACTACTTGCACAAAGCTATTGAGGATAATTGGGTAGCTCCCGCCGGCCCAAACCTTGATGGATTCGAACGTGATATTTGCGAATTTACGGGCGCTGAACACTGCGTAGCCCTCACCTCTGGCACAGCAGCCATCCACTTGGGCCTGCGGCTACTGGGAGTTGGCCCCGGCGACGAAGTTCTGTGTCCGTCCTTCACGTTCGTGGCTACAGCAAATCCTGTGCTGTACCTGGGTGCTACTCCCATATTTATCGACAGCGAGGCTGATACGTGGAATATGTGCCCTCAGCGGCTCCGGGAAGCCCTAGAGCAATTACGCCAACAAGGCCGCCGCCCCAAAGCCCTCCTCTTGGTGCACCTCTACGGCATGCCCGCCAAGTTGCGTGAATTGCTGGCCCTGGCCGCTGAATTCGAAATACCCGTACTGGAAGACGCGGCCGAAGCCTCGGTGCTCGTTACGATGGGCGCCCCCTCGGCACCTTCGGGGATGTAGGCGTCTTCTCTTTTAACGGCAATAAAATCCTGACACTAGCGGGGGCGGCGCCTTGGTTACTAACAATTCCGCGTGGGCACAAAAGACCCGTTTCTGGGCCACGCAGGCAAAGGATGCAGCCCCTTATTACCAACACTCCGAAGTTGGGTATAACTACCGCCTCAGTAACCTACTGGCTGGCATTGGGCGGGGCCAGATGGAGCTGCTGGAGGACCGCGTGAAGAAACGCCGCGAAATTTACGCCTGGTATCGGGAGCAACTTAAGTTTGTGCCAGGCCTGACTTTTGGCCCCACGGAGCCCAATGGCGCCCGTTCTAACCGCTGGCTCACTACCATCCTGCTGAACCCAGCTGAAACGGAGGTAACCCCTGAGCAACTCCGTCTGCACCTCGAGAATCATAACATTGAGAGCCGACCTCTCTGGAAGCCCCTGCATTTGCAGCCACTTTTTGCTACTGCTCCTATGCACGGGGGCGAGGTATGTACCAATCTATTTCAACGGGGCTTATGCCTGCCTTCCGGTACCGCTATGGAAGAGGCCGATTTGCGCCGAGTTGCCCACGCTATCCAAGCCATCGTCTAGTTTTCTACTGTCAGTCAGCCGCCTAATTAGTACAAAAGGTTCATTTGATAGTTTTAAACGCACAAAAGCACTTTCGCTTAGTATAAAGCAAAAGTGCTTTTATGTTACGGTGAGGCTGTTTTTTCTTCCCTATCATCAAGAACCCAGTCTATAATTAGCTATTCTTTATAATAGTGAACGTCGAAGCGGCCTTGTGTCACGGGGATTGGGCCACCGTTTTTACTTATATCACACACGCTTCCTCGGAAGATGCCGGAAATCACTCGTGCTGTGGTATCAAATCGGGTGATGGTTAGGGTGCTGGGAAAGCGCCGAACAGTGGTGTAGTGGTCGGTAGTGGTGGAATATTTTACTTGCTTAGTATCACTCAGCGTTAAGTGGGCAGCCATGGGTGAGGTGGTTTCATACTTGTCATTACCTAGTTTATAGGTACCTAGCCCATGCACTTCTGGTAGTACCAAGTTGATGGTGCGGTAAGTACGACCAACCCGCATGATGGCCGATAGCATAAATGAAAAGTGTTTCTGATCGGCCGGCTTCTCGCCTACTACCCCCACGGCACCTGCTTGCCGACGTTCTCCCGGCTTAGCCAAAACTAAGTAGTTGCACCACACTTCCTCGCCAGCTAAGCACCCAACGGTGTTGGCACCCTGCTGAGTAACCGCAGGTAATGTTCGGGCCTGCAATGGCAATTGCCCGCGTAGAGCCAGACTATCAACCCGGCGCCGGTCTGCCCAGCACTGCCGCTCTAGTTCCTTGGCAACATCCAGGTTGCGCTGCTCTGTTGGGTCGATGCTGAAATCAGCGGCCTTTTTATTGACTACTGCCCACCCTTCCCCATCTGGCTGCGGTGGCATAGTGCTTGTGGGATAGGGCCACTGCTCTACCCTATTAAAAAGAGGGGATATGGGATGCAATACCACACGGCGGTAGGTAGTATCTCCTATTCCCCATCCCCACTTTTTTTGATCTACTAGCACTTCATTGCCCCGCCGAAAGTACACGTACGAAGTGCGCCAGCTTTTTAAGGGGAGGAAGAAGTTAGCTCCCTGGTAAACCAACGCGAGGCCACCGGGTACTAACGCTAGCATGATAGCAAAGCCTACTATCAAGAAAGAACCAAGCCACAATCGGATTGGCCACGTAGAGGACCACCCGAAATGACTTGCGGCGGAGAGCAACAGTAACCAAAGCCCGCAATGCACCGCACTACGCACATAGGAGCTAGTAAACTCAAGCGGAGTGAGGACTTCGATTACCGTAAAGATGAGACATAGCACCCAAAGCCAACCTAAACAGAAAGTCAGGTAAGCTGTGCCTTTGTCAATGAAAGCAGCAATAGCGCTCCTACCTTTTTCTACTCCGTTGCCGATCCTTTCAATAACTGGAAATCGATCAACGGTAATAACTCGGAGTATCTCAACAAGTGTCCTTACAGCTGAATAGATGTTGTTCTCTTTGAGGTTATCCCTGTAGTGCTTTTGGCTAAGAAACCATACAATCACTATAAACAGCAGCGTGCCCATCAGCTTGCAGTGCTATGGAATATAAGCTTGCTTATGTGCCCGCCGCTAGGCCAGAGCTTGCGCTAGGTCAGCCAGCAATTCTTCTGCTGGTTCGATACCCACCGATAGGCGCACCAAGCCCGTGCTGATACCTAAATCGGCCTGCTGCTCCGGGGTAAGGTAGCGGTGTGAGGTACCAAGCGGATAGGACATAGACGAATCGACGCCGGCCAGCGAAGGCGCAAAAGGGAAACGTTGACTACGGCGCATAAAGCCATTTACAACTTCGGCGTCGTCAGCCAGCAGTATAGACAGCATCCCTCCGAAGAGCCCTGCTCCTTGCGCTTCGGCTAGCTCATGCTGTGAATGTGTGGTCAGTCCCGGATAATAAACCGCTCGTACTGCTGCGTGCTGAGCCAAAAAGGTAGCAACGGCCAGCGCATTGTGGCTGTGCTCACGCACCCGCAGGCGTAGCGTTTTCAATCCGCGCACCGCCAGCCAGCTTTCCATAGGACTTAGCGTAAGACCATAAAAAGCACCTATTTGCTTAAGGCGGGCAGCTATATCAGCGTCAGCTGCCACTACTACGCCCGCTGTCACATCAGAGTGGCCCGCAATGTATTTCGTTACGCTATGCAGGCTAATGTCGGCGCCGAGTTCCAGAGGGCGAGTTAGCACTGGGGTAGCAAACGTATTATCGACGACCAGCTTCAGCTCGTGGCGGTGGCACTCGGCGGCTACTTGGCGCAAATCAACCACCCGCAGCAGTGGGTTGCTCAGCGTCTCCACTAGCAGCAGCCGGGTAGTAGGCTGCACAAAAGAGGTTAGGTCGTTGAGTTGCTCGAAAGGAACGTAGGTGACGCTAATTCCTAACCGGCTCAGTTCGGCATTCAGTAAGCTAGACGAGCCTCCGTAGATGTCGGCTGCGCAGAGCACATGGTCACCGGCTTGGCAAAAGGCCATAAACGCGGCAAAAATAGCTGCCATGCCCGAGCCCGTTGCTACGGCCCCCGCCCCGCCTTCCAGACGGTTAACGGCCGCTGCTAGCTCGTCGGAATTGGGGTTGCCGTTACGAGAATACATGTACCGACTGCTTGGCTCGCCGAAATACTGTTCCAGCTCATTTAGGTCTTCAAACTTGAAAACAGAGCTTTGGTAAATGGGGGTAATCTTAGGATGAATTTCCATGAGGCGGGCAGGTAAGCTGGCAACGCGAGTCGGGCAACATGTGTGTTCCCTTTGATGTGGAAAGCGTCCCAGACTCAACGACGATGCAAGCTAAAGTTTACCGCACACTTATCCACCGATTGACTGCGGCAGTTAGTGTAGTTACTCCCAGGGAAAGTCATTTGTAGCGTCTCACTAACCACTTAATACAACTGAAAACTGGCTGCTTCCTCCGTGTTCAGCATTTCCCATCAGACGCGAAAAGCCCCGCAGCCAAGAATGGCTACGGGGCTTTTACAAGTCAGGTATTCAATCGAACTGCTTAAACGGAAGCGCCTTCAGCTAGTACGATAACATTATCGCGAAGCACCTCTACTACCCCGCCTTCGATGCGGAAAGAGTCGGTGCCACCATTGAGCACTACGTCGCCAGCTTGCAAAGCTGAAATCAGCGGAGCGTGGTTGTTCAAAACCTCAAACAGCCCATCGACACCCGGGAACCGGGCCGACGTAACCTCGCCTTCAAATACTTTCCGGTCGGGCGTGATGATTTCCAGATGCATCTTTTCTAATGTGAGAGATGTAGCAAGGTGCAGAATGTACTACTGGGTAGGCAGCGTTGAAGCCGACTAGGCTTGTCTCGGTAGCACATTCCCCACACTAGAAGAAATTACTTGGCTTCTGCCATCAGCTTCTCGCCTTTGGCTACCGCGTCCTCAATGTTACCAACGAGGTTGAAAGCAGCTTCGGGCAGGTGGTCATACTTACCATCAATGATGGCGTTGAAACCGATAATGGTTTCTTTGATGTCAACCAGTACACCCTTCAGGCCGGTAAACTGCTCAGCAACGTGGAAGGGCTGTGACAGGAAGCGCTGCACACGGCGGGCGCGAGTTACCGTCAGCTTGTCTTCCTCCGAGAGTTCGTCCATACCCAAGATGGCGATGATGTCTTGCAGTTCTTTGTAGCGCTGCAGAATCTCTTTCACACGCTGGGCAGCATTGTAGTGCTCATTACCGATAACGGCAGGGTCCAGAATGCGGGAGGTAGAGTCCAGAGGGTCTACGGCGGGGTAAATACCCAGCTCGGAGATTTTGCGGCTCAGTACGGTCGTAGCATCCAAGTGGGCAAACGTCGTCGACGGAGCCGGGTCAGTCAAGTCATCGGCAGGTACATATACGGCCTGTACCGAGGTGATAGAACCACGCTTGGTAGAGGTAATACGCTCCTGCATGGCACCCATTTCGGTAGCCAGCGTGGGCTGGTAACCTACGGCCGAAGGCATACGGCCCAACAGAGCCGATACTTCTGAGCCAGCCTGGGTAAAGCGGAAGATGTTGTCGATGAAGAACAGAATGTCGCGGCCAGCACCAGTGCCGTCGCCGTCACGGAAGTTCTCGGCTACTGTCAGACCCGACAGAGCTACGCGGGCACGGGCTCCGGGGGGCTCGTTCATTTGACCGAACACGAGGGTAGCCTGCGACTTCAGCAGCTCATTCTCGTCAACTTTGGTGAGGTCCCAGCCACCTTGCTCCATCGAGTGCTTGAACTCCTCACCGTATTTGATGATGTCCGACTCAATGAATTCACGCAGCAAGTCATTGCCTTCGCGGGTACGCTCGCCCACGCCAGCAAACACCGACAGACCAGCATAGGCCTTGGCGATGTTGTTTACCAGCTCCATGATCAGTACGGTTTTGCCTACACCAGCACCACCGAACAAACCAATTTTGCCGCCCTTCACATACGGAGCGAGCAAGTCAATTACTTTGATACCCGTGTAGAGAATCTCCGACGAGGTAGCCAGATCTTCGAAGGGAGGAGCCAAGCGGTGAATAGGCAAGGCGCCGTCGCTCTTCGGTTGGGGAATGCCATCGATGGCTTGGCCAATTACATTGAATAGGCGGCCCTTGATGCCTTCGCCCGTGGGCATCGACATAGGAGCGCCCAAATCGCGTACTTCTGCGCCGCGGGTCAGGCCCTCGGTCGAGTCCATAGCGATGGTACGCACACGGTCCTCGCCCAGGTGCTGCTGGCACTCCAGGATTACCACCTGGCCGTTGTCTTTCGTCACTTCGAGGGCGTCGAGGATGTTGGGCAGCTTAGAGCCTTCACCCGCGAAGCTCACGTCCACAACGGGACCAATAACCTGGGTGATTTTGCCGGTATTCGCCATTACGTCTTATTTGTATGGGATGGGTTGCAACATTTCAGGCCGCAAAACTACGGCTTAATCCTTGCATTGCCAAGGGTACCCACGGTGGGGCTTTGCAAGTTTTTTTTACACTTTTTTCGCCTGAAAATCAGGCAAAAACCCTCTTTTCACCCCTGCTATGCCCTCCTCAACTAGAAATTTTTTTTGCCGAAAACTTGCCAGGAATAAAAGCCGCCGTACATTTGCAGAACCAAACGGCACTCCCACACCGGAACCGTACGGGAAATTGTCCGATGGTGTAACCGGCAACACGCTTGATTTTGATTCAAGAAAGTCCAGGTTCGAGCCCTGGTCGGACAACCACTACCACACCTGCGAAAGGCGCTGAGTCTTCCTTCTTGGAAGAATCGGCGCCTTTCGCTTTTTCTGTTTCTCTCCCTTTTACTTTCCCATGTCACAGCAGGTAAAAATTTTCGCGGGCAATGCCTCTCGCGAACTGGGTGCTCAGATTGCCGCCGCCTACGGTACGCCACTTGGCGACCTCAGCCTTCAGCGTTTCGCCGATACTGAGCTCGGACCTAGTTTCAACGAGAGCATTCGGGGCTGCGCCGTATTCCTGATTCAGAGTACTAACCCACCAGCCGAAAACCTGATGGAGCTAGCACTGATGGTAGATGCAGCTAAGCGAGCCTCCGCCTACAAGGTTAACATAGTAATGCCCTACATGGGCTACGCTCGGCAAGACCGGAAGGACAAACCACGGGTAAGCATAGGGGCCAAAGTAGTAGCCAACATTATTCAGAGCGTAGGAGCCGACCGTCTCATGACTTGCGACTTGCACGCAGGCCAGATTCAGGGCTTCTTTGATATTCCCGTAGATCATTTGGACGGTGCCACTGTGACGGCGCCTTACATTAAGTCGCTCAACCTGGATAATCTCATCTTTGCTTCACCCGACGTGGGCGGGGTAGTGCGCACCCGCGCCTTCGCTAAGAAGTTCGGGGCCGAAATCGTGGTCTGCGACAAAATGCGCTTGCGGGCTAACGAAATTGCTTCAATGCAAGTAATTGGCGACGTAGCTGGCATGAACGTAGTGCTCGTGGACGATATCGTGGACACGGCTGGCACTATTTGCAAGGCTGCTGAACTCCTGATGGAGCGCGGCGCGAAGTCAGTGCGGGCGGTGATTACCCACGGCGTGCTGAGCGGTCCGGCACATGAGCGCATCCGTAATTCGGCCCTGGAGGAGCTAGTAATTACGGATACTATCCCGCTCAAGGAGGAGAACCCCAAGATCAAAGTTATTTCAGTTGCTGGCCTGTTTGCCCAAGCTATCCGCAACGTAGTAACGCACGAGTCTATAAGCTCACTGTTCGTCTAGTTTGTACCTACCCAACTAGTTGTATTGGGTAGTGGCTACCTGCTAAACTATCTTTCAATAGAGGTGGGTAGGTAGTCTAATGCAAAAAGGCTATCTTTGCGGCCCGTTTACCTGCTGTGGGTAAGCATTTTTATCTTCAAACGAACACGTTTATGAAAAGCCTCGAGATTGTAGGGTTTAAAAGAGCGAATCTCGGTAAGAAGGATGCCAAAGCGCTACGCCTGGATTCTTACGTACCGTGCGTACTGTATGGCGCTGGCGAGCAAGTGCACTTCTCGGCTCCGGCCATTCTGTTCCGCGAACTGCTGTACACCCCCGAAGTACACATCGTAGAGCTGAACATCGAAGGCGACATCCGTCGTGCTATCGTGCAAGACGCTCAGTTCCATCCTGTGAACGAAATGCTACTGCACGTTGACTTCCTGGAGCTGCAGGAAGGCAAAGAAGTGAAAATGGACGTACCAGTACGTTTCGTAGGTGTATCACCCGGCGTATTGGCTGGTGGTAAGCTGGTAAGCAAGCTGCGTAAGCTGAAAGTGAAGGCGGCTCCTGATAACCTGCCCGACTTTGTTCCCGTTGATATTTCCGACCTGGCCCTGGGCAAGTCGATCAAAGTAAACAAGGTAGAAGCACAAGGCTACACCATCCTCACCAACCCGCTGGCTCCTATTGCTACTGTGACCATTCCACGTGGTCTGCGTGGCACGCTGCAGGCAGAGAAATAAATCACGAAATGGCTGGGATGCAGCAGGGACTACGCAACTCGCGCCTACTGCTCTCTCCGCTACCGAAAAAGCCGTCCTGCTTGCAGGGCGGCTTTTTTTATACAGGGTTTACAGCAAGGCTACTCTATTCCTCGCGTGCTTATGCTGGGCTAGTGCGCCCATACCCGTCAACACTCCATTTAACTCCGTGATATGAAGTTTCTTGTTCTATGCCTAGGCAACATTGGGCCAGAGTACGCCGATACGCGGCATAACGTGGGCTTTATGGTAGGCGACTACCTGGCGCAAAAGCACGAAGCGCGCTTTGAGCTTGGGCGCCACGCTTTCACTACCGAAATTAAGCACAAAGGCCACACGTTTGTGCTGGCTAAGCCTACCACCTACATGAACCTGAGCGGCAAAGCAGCAGCGCACTGGCTTAGTACCCTCAAAATTCCGAAGGAGCAGATGGTGGTGGTAACAGATGACTTGGCTCTTCCTTTTGGGAAGTTACGACTGAAAGGCAAAGGCTCGGCCGGTGGACAAAACGGCCTCAAGCACATCCAAGAAACCATTGGCACCGACGAGTACGCCCGGCTCCGTTTTGGTATTGATGCTACCTTCAGCAAAGGCCGGCAGGTAGACTATGTGCTCAGCCCTTTCTCCGACGATGAAAAGATTGAACTAGCTACTCGCCTAGAAAAAGCAGCCGAAGCGGTGCTGCTGTTCGGTACGGTAGGCCTTGAGCGAGCCATGAACGTAGTTAATGTAAAGTAGCTCCTTATCGACAGGAAATAGCACGGCGCCTAACTCACCTGCTCCTGACGGTGTACTGTCAGGAGCAGGTGAGTTAGGCGCCGTGCCAATAAGAACAGACCTATGCGATGCTCGAACCGGGGCGTACGTGGCTGCTAGGCTGCATCAGACTCAGAGAGCCATCGGCGTTTTCAGCCATCAGGAGCATGCCTTGACTTTGAATGCCTTTGATTTCGCGCGGAGCTAGGTTGAGCAGTACTTGCACCTGCTGGCCTACTAGGGCCTCTGGGAGAAAGTGCTCCGCAATACCCGACACGATGGTGCGAGGCTCATCAAACCCTAAATCTACGCTTAGCTTCAGCAGCTTCTTGGTTTTAGCTACCTTCTCGGCTGCCACAATAGTACCAATGCGCAGGTCCATCGTTTGGAACTGCTCGAAGCTCACGTCGTCCTTGGCGGGGGCAGCTACGGCCGCCGCCAGCTCATTTGCCTTCTTAGTGTCCAGAAGCTTCTGCACCTGAGCTTCCACGGTAGCGTCCTCAATTTTGTCGAAGAGCAGTGCTGCTGCCGCCAGTTGGTGTCCCGTAGCTAGCGAATCGGGGCGGCCTGCCGCAGACCACGCGCCTTTTTCCAGGTTCAGCATGGTGCCCAGCTTCTCGGCCGAGTAAGGCAGGAAGGGTTCCATAAGGGTAACCAAGCTAGCGGCCAGTTGCAGAGCTACGTGCAGCACGGTGCCCGTGCGGGCCTCATCCGTTTTGATAAGCTTCCAAGGCTCCGTATCGGCGAGGTACTTGTTGCCGAGGCGAGTGAGGTTCATTAGCTCATTGAGCGCATCACGAAAGCGGTAGTTATCAATAAGCTCCCCAATGCGGGCAGGAAACTCGCCGAGCTGGCGCAGTACGTCTTCATCCTCAGTAGTAAATCCAACGGCCGCCGGCACTTTACCCGCGAAGAACTTGTGCGTGAGTACCAAAGCTCGGTTCACGAAGTTGCCCAGGTTGGCTACCAGCTCGTTGTTGTTGCGGGCCTGAAAATCCTTCCAGGTAAAGTCATTGTCCTTATTTTCAGGAGCGTTAGCGCACAGCACGTAGCGTAGCACGTCGGCTTTACCGGGAAAGTCCTGCAAGTACTCGTGCAGCCACACTGCCCAGTTGCGCGAAGTAGAGATTTTGTCGCCCTCTAAGTTTAGAAACTCATTGGCGGGTACGTTATCAGGCAAGATGTAATCACCATGTGCTTGAGCATCGCCGGGAAGATGATGCAGTGGAACACGATGTTGTCTTTGCCGATGAAGTGCACTAGCTTGGTGCCTGCGTCTTGCCAATACGGCTTCCAGGCGTCGCCAGGCAGCAAGTCTTTAGTGGCCGATATATAGCCAATGGGCGCGTCGAACCACACGTACAGCACTTTGCCCTCGGCGCCTGACACGGGCACGGGCACGCCCCAATCTAAGTCGCGGGTTACGGCGCGAGGGTGCAGGCCCTGGTCAATCCAGCTTTTGCACTGCCCGTACACGTTGGTTTTCCAGTCGTTTTTGTGGCCTTCCACAATCCACTCGCGCAGCCAAGGCTCGTACTGGTCGAGGGGCAAGTACCAGTGCTTGGTCTCGCGCAAAATTGGCGAGTTACCGGAGAGCATGGAGCGCGGATTAATCAGTTCCGTGGGGCTGAGGGAAGTGCCGCATTTCTCGCACTGGTCGCCGTATGCATTGTCGTTGCCACAGTTCGGGCAGGTACCCACGATGTAACGGTCGGCCAAAAATTGGTCGGCCTTTTCATCGTAGTACTGCTCTGAGGTTTGCTCAATGAACTTATCGTCTTCGTAAAGCTGCTTGAAAAAGCCGCTGGCCGTTTCGGCGTGCGTTGTAGACGAGGTGCGGGAATAGATATCGAAGGAAACGCCAAATTCCTGAAACGAGTCGCGGATAATGGCGTGGTATTTATCTACCACTTGTTGGGGCGTAACGCCTTCTTTCTGGGCCCGAATGGTGATGGGCACGCCGTGCTCATCGGAGCCGCAAATAAACTTGACATCGCGCTGCTGAGCGCGCAGGTAGCGTACGTAGATGTCGGCGGGCAAGTAGACGCCGGCCAGGTGGCCGATATGAACGGGGCCGTTGGCGTAAGGCAGCGCAGCCGTAACCGTGTAGCGTTGGGGGGTACCAGGCATGAGAGAGGAAGTCGGATAATCCGAAGTAAGCACAGAAACAGGCTAACCCAGTGGGCCAGCCGAACACAAAGGAACGAGTAAAAAAGAGGAAAGGTGCAGGGAGCCCTCCAACGGACGAGGCAGGAAGTGAATACTGCTATATTTGGGCAGCTTACCGTGGAGTTTATTCGTATTGGCAGTAGCACTTCCCTACCCCCTCACTTCATACGCCCATGAAAAACACAGATCAGGAACTAGTAGCCAAGAAGGCGAAGAAGGAAAAAGACCCAAGCGAAAAAGCTCAGCGCAAAGCTGCTAAAGCCGCTGCATCCACATCAGCAACCCTTTCCGACAAAGGCACGGCCAAGAAGTCTAGCCAAAAGAAAGCTCTCAAGGCAGCTGCTAAGCAACTTCAAAAGGAGTTGGACCTTCGCATCAAAGAAGTGGTGAAACGCATTCGTAAGGATACCAAAGTTAAGTTGAAGGAAGTAGTGAAAGATGCTACTCGTCGCCTCGATGTAGACATGGAGCAACTATTTGAGCAGGCACTCCATTCTATCGTTGGACACCATGAGAATGGTACGCTGGCTGCTTCTGACAGCATTTCTTCACTTACGGCTCCGGTAGTAGCTACCGACACGACGCCGAGCAGCCCCACCAAGCCAGCTGCCCGGCGCGCAGGAGTGGCTAACGCCAAACCTACTGGCGTTACGGTAGCCAATCCACCCAAGCCAACCGCCCCACGCAACCGCAATCGGTCGGCGGCAGCGCGTAAAGCAACTACCCCCGTGGCATCGAGCGACGCGACGCCATCGTCGAACGGCGCTGCTGTCCCTGAAGACACCAATGCGTAGTAGCTAGTAGCTAGCAGCTAGTAAACAACTATAAGGCCCGCTATCCTTTCAGATGGCGGGCCTTGTGCGTTTTGAACCACTTACTACAAGCTGTAGCTATGGCAACTGTAGCGTATCAATAGGCGCACCGTTCACCCGCCGCAGGCGAGTTTCGGGGGTGCTAGTGTTGTTATCGTTGGTATTCAATGTTTCAGGACGCTTACGGGAGTTGATTCCACTGGCTTGCTGGCCTAGCTGTACTCGCCCCGGCGTTGCATCTGGCACGGAGCCCCCGTAGCCAGCATTGCTATTGTACGCCGCCTGGCGGTCGGCGTCCGTTAGGATACGGGTTGGCGTCCGTCGCACGGCGTTTTCTTCGGTAGATGTTTCCTGCGAGGTGGTGCACGCGCCTAGCAGCGTAGCCAGCGCGAGATAAAGGGTAGCGGCGGATTTCATGATTAAAAACAAAGAAGCCAGTCCGGCGCGGGCTAGCTTCTTTGCTAACGAGTTGGCGGCGCGGAAGTTGGTCTTACCCTTATGCTTTGCTTAGATCTGCCCGGATGCCGTCCCACAGCGCCACGCGAGCCTGCATGCACCCTACGGCTACCTGCTGGCTCTCCTCCCACCGCTGGGCGTCGTCGCCACATAAGTCGCGCACCATTTGCTGAGCCAGGGGCGTATGCACTTCCTCGTCAAGCTGAATGTGGCGGTTGAGGTAGTACGTGAACGTATCGAGTTGGCCGGGGAAGCGCTGGTTGAGGTCATGCACAAGGTGACGGAACATATCAGGAATGACATCTTCCCGCCCGAATGTGAAAGCAGCAGCTACGGCGTGCGGTTTGCCAGAATCGATAATACGGAACGTATCGAGCACAAAGGCTTGCACCGAAGCCGGGGCGTTGGCCTGCGCCAGGGCATCGGCTACGGAAGCACCTTGCGCCAGGGCAGCTAGTAGCTGCTCAACGGGTGCGGTATCGGCGCCACACTCGCGCATGGAGCGCAGGTAAAGCTCAAAGTGGCTGGCTGGGTTTCCTTCGGGGTCTACGTCAGTTTCTTCTTCCAGCACAATATCGTTGATCAAACGACGCGTGGCCGGATTACCGCGTGGCACCCAAGGCACTTCTACGCACGTTAGCTCGCGTTGCAGGGCCTTCAAAAGTGACATAAAATCCCACACGGCAAACACGTGATGCTGCATAAATACGCGCAGGTCGTCCAAGGAATGCAACGACTTGTACACCTCGTGGGCTACCAGTTGCTGGCGGGCGGGTGCCAGTGCTTGCTGCAATTTGGCAATGGAATCGGAATGAACTTGAGTGGTCATAAGACAGCGAAGGGAAAAATGTACTGTGGAGCTTTTACTACCCCACAACAAACGCAACGGCCCGTTGGCTTGGATTGCCAGCGGGCCGCTACAAAATTACTCGTGTGCTAGCACAGTGGGCGAAGCAAACACCGAGACTATTTCTCTAATGCGCTTCTGCGTAAAGCAAATAAGCGAGGCGGCTACTTCGTCTTCTCGAAAATCATCCCGTCCGAATCCATGCAGTAGCGCTGGCCGGTAGGCTTGGGACCATCATCGAAGACGTGGCCGAGGTGGCCGCCGCACTTGGCGCACACTAGTTCGTCGCGGCTCATGCCATAGCTGTTGTCGGCCGTTACTTTCAGGCTAGCTTCCGTGGCGGGCGCCCAAAAGCTAGGCCAGCCAGTGCCCGACTCAAACTTGGTTTCTGAGGAAAACAGCAGGTTGTGGTCGGCGGCGCAGTAGTAGTTACCCTTTTCGTGGTTGTTGGCATACTTGTTCACGAAGGGGCGCTCCGTACCTTGCTGACGCAAAATGAAATACTGCGCGGGTGTAAGCTGTGCTTTCCACTGGGCATCGGTCTTGCGCACCGGAAATTCATCGGGCTTACCGGTTACAACTTTCGGCTTCGGATAGGCTTTACCGGCCGCCGAGCCGGCAGTTACCGGACGCGGAGAATCAGACAAGTCCATTTTCGCGTCGCGGGCGCTTTTTTTCTGCGAGCAAGCAGAGTTCAGCGTCAGCACGGATAACAGCACTAGCAAAAGAGAAGAACGCATGAGGCGGAAATAGAAAAAAGGGGAAACAGAACAGCGCCGCGCCACTTGGGTGGGCTGCTACTACAACATACGCGGTCGAGCTACAGTTCGGTCTTACCCTGCTGAATAGCTATTTGGCTATGCTTTCGGGAACCTCAGCAACCCAATGAGTTGTATTGCTTCCCGCGCGCAGTTTCTTCCTCACTCAGTCACAATTGATTACTGCACGTTTTTGCGCTAAACATTCCGTACCTTTGCGCCCGGAAAAACCTTTGTATGCAGAACATTCGGAATATCGCCATCATTGCGCACGTTGACCACGGCAAAACCACGCTCGTGGACAAGATCATTCACGCCTCGAAGCTTTTCGACGAGCACCAACAGTTCGACGACCTGATCCTCGACAACAATGACTTGGAGCGTGAGCGGGGCATCACCATCGTCTCGAAGAACGTATCGGTACGTTATAAGGACGTTAAAATCAACATCATCGACACCCCTGGTCACGCCGACTTCGGCGGTGAGGTGGAGCGGGTACTGAAGATGGCCGACGGCGTATTGCTGCTTGTCGATGCCTTCGAAGGTGCCATGCCCCAAACTCGCTTCGTACTAGGTAAAGCCATCGACTTGGGCCTCAAGCCTATTGTGGTGGTAAACAAGGTAGACAAGGAAAACTGCCGCCCCGACGAGGTGCATGAGCAGGTATTCGACCTCATGTTCAACCTCGGGGCTAACGAAGACCAGCTGGACTTCGTGACCCTGTACGGCTCTTCCAAGCAGGGCTGGATGAGCACCGACTGGAAGGAAAAGACCGACAGCATCATTCCGCTGCTCGACGCTGTGGTGGCTTCTATCCCGCCCGCGCCCCAGTTAGATGGCACTCCTCAGATGCAGGTTACTTCCCTCGACTACTCTTCGTTCGTAGGTCGTATTGCCATCGGCCGTGTGCACCGCGGTACGCTGAAAGAAGGCGCCAACATGAGCCTGATTAAGCGTGACGGCACCATCAAGAAAGTAAAAATTAAAGAACTGCAGGTATTCGAAGGCTTGGGTAAAAACAAGGTTTCGGAAGTTAGCTCCGGCGAAATCTGTGCCGTAACCGGCATCGAAGGCTTTGACATCGGCGACACCCTTGCTGATGCTGAGAACCCTGAGGCACTGGCGACGATCAGCATCGACGAGCCAACGATGAACATGCTGTTCACCATCAACAACTCACCCTTCTTCGGTAAGGAAGGTAAGTTTGTGACTTCGCGTCACCTGCGTGACCGTCTGTTCAAGGAAACCGAGAAAAACCTGGCGCTACGCGTGAAGGAAACCGACCGTGAAGATACCTTCCTGGTGTACGGCCGTGGTATTCTTCACTTGTCAGTGCTCATCGAGACCATGCGTCGCGAAGGCTTTGAGTTGCAGGTAGGCCAGCCCCAGGTTCTGTTCCGTGAGGATGAAGATGGGAACCGCCTGGAGCCCATCGAGCACTTGGTAGTAGACGTACCGGAGGAAACTGCTGGTAAGGTTATCGAACTGGTGACCATGCGCAAAGGCGAGTTGACTATCATGGAGCCGAAGGGCGACTTGCAGCACTTGGAGTTCAACATTCCTGCTCGTGGCCTGATTGGCCTGCGCAACAACGTGCTGACGGCTACCGCTGGTGAGGCTATCATGAACCACCGCTTCTCGGCCTACGAGCCGTACAAAGGTGTAATTCCGGGCCGTATCTCTGGTTCGCTGATTTCGATGGAAACGGGTCCCGGCACCGCGTACACCATCGACAAGATGCAAGACCGTGGCGAGTTTTTCGTGGATCCAGGTGAAGAAGTGTACGCTGGCCAGGTTATCGGTGAGCATACCCGCCCGAACGACTTAACCATCAACATCCAAAAAGGCAAGAAGCTCACGAACATGCGTGCTTCGGGCTCGGATGAAAACGTGAAAATCGTTCCTAAGCGTCAGTTCTCCCTGGAAGAAGCCATGGAATATATCCAGAAGGATGAGTACCTGGAAGTAACCCCCAAATCGGTGCGGATGCGTAAGATTCTGCTCGACGAGAACGAGCGTTTGCGCTCAGCTAAGAAAGTAGACTAGTCTTTCACAGCTAGCCTGAAAAAAGGGGAATGGCCAACTGGCTGTTCCCCTTTTTCTTTATCCTGCCTTACCTAACTCATGCTGCCCCTACCCCGCTTATTACTAGTCCTGGATCTGGACGAAACCTTGCTGCATGCCTCTCCTACCCCATTAGGCCGCGAACCAGACATGCGCTTCGGGGAGTACTTTGTGTACAAGCGGCCCATGGTGGAAGCCTTTCTGGCGGAAGCAGTAGCCCTGTTCGACGTGGCTGTATGGTCATCGGCAGATGATGCCTATGTGCAGGATATGGTACGCCAACTTGCGCCAACCATTCCATTTGCTTTCGTGTGGGGACGCAGCCGCTGCACCTACCGGCACAACTTGGAGCTAGACACTTACTGCTGGGAAAAGCAGTTGCAGAAGCTGCGCAAAAAAGGCTACTCGCTAGATCGGGTCCTCATTGTGGATGACACGTCGGAAAAGTCACGCACCAACTACGGTAATGCTGTGCACATCCCACCTTTTGAAGGGCAGGAAGAGGACAAAGTGCTTGCACAACTGCTCACGTATTTGCGGCCGTTTGCACACGTGCACCATGTGCGCCGAGTGGAAAAGCGCGACTGGCTGCGGCGCCTATCAGCCGGCTAAAAGCGCTACACGCTAGCGGTTTCCGCTTTCTCCTCGGCTTCGTGCTGGAAGCTATAGTAGAGATAGTAAAGAGCTGGCAGAATAAGGATACTCCCCAGCAACAAAGCCCAACCCAGCGCATTCATAGTGGCCTGGGGAGCTTGGTCATTCAGCAGTGAAAGATTGGGCGCGTGTTGCAACACTATGAAATCGGGGAAGTGCTGGTAGCTGATAGCCAACAGAATCATTGTCACCTGGAAGCCGGCCATCAGGCGGGGCAATATAGTTTGGCCCTGGTTGATAGCATAGGCTAGCACGCCTAGTGAAAGAGTAGCCAGTACTACGGCTACAGTACCAACCACATTACCGAAAATCCACTGCCAAAGCGGAATATTTTCCACTTTGGCGGCTAAGAAGACAAGGCCCCCCGCTGCAAAGGCAATCAGGGTCATGGTGCGGGTTTTGCGAATGAAGTAGCGCTTATCTTCCTCATTCGTAGTTTCGCCGATGCTGTACACACTGGCAAGGTAACCGCAAAGTGCCACGGTGAAAATGCCTACCGCCACGGCAAACCAGTGCAGCCAACTATACACGTAGGCGGCCAAGAAGTCGGTGGCTGCGGGGTTGATGTAGCCAGCCAGCACGCTAGCTGCAATAACGCCCAAAAAGAAGGGCGTGATGGCGCTGGAAAGAGCAAAAATGCGGTTGTATAGCACCTGCATCTGGTCCTTTACCGCGTCGTAGTGCCGAAATACGAAGGCGGTGCCACGAGCAATAATGCCCAGTAGCATAACGAGCAGTGGAATGTGCAGATACACCGACATGACGCTGTAGATGCGTGGAAAGCCCACAAATAGAATCACTACCGCAATGATGAGCCACATATGATTGGCCTCCCAAATAGGCCCAATAGCGTGGGACATGGTTTGGCGAGCAGCGCGGCGGTTTTTACTGCGCGTGAACAGTTCCATAATGCCGGCCCCGAAGTCGGCCCCACCTAGTAGCAAGTAGAGCAGAATAGCCAGGCAGAGGTAGGTAATTACAACGTATTGCATGGGAAAAGGCCTTCGTACGGGAGGTTTCATTTCTAGGCTAGGCACCACCTAAGCTTCCAGCTTTGGGGCTAGTCCTGTGCTGGGCTACGCGGCTACCAGTTGCTGGGCCGGGCGGTCGTAGAGCTCGGGCACCATCTTGATTTGGCGGTAGAGCAGGAAGATGACCACGAGGCTCAGCGACACATACACGGCCGAAAACAAGTAGAACGAGTAGGCAATACCGGGCATGGGGGTTACAGCGTCGGCGGTGCGCATGATGCCGTACAGAATCCAAGGCTGGCGACCTACCTCGGTGACGGTCCAGCCGGCTTCTACTGCAATGAAGCCAGCCGGAATAGCCGCCACAAAGAGCTTGAGGAGCCAACTGCTACGAAGCCAATGCTTTTGGCGCCACAACGCCACAAAGTATAGAAAGGACAGCCCCATCATAAACATGCCTAGTCCTACCATCGTCTGGAACGCAAGGTGGGGTACCAGCACGGGTGGCTGGTTGGCAACTGGTATGCGGTCGAGGCCAGTTACTTCCTGCTCAAAGTTGCCGTGGGCCAGGAAGCTAAGCATGCCCGGAATCTTAATGGCGTAGTCTACCTTCTTGCCTTCCTCGTCGGGCAACCCACCTAAAACAAGGGAGGCCGAATTTTCCGTTTTAAAGTGGGCTTCCATAGCAGCTAGCTTGGCTGGTTGGCGCTTAGCCACATCCTTGGCCGAAAAGTCGCCACTAAGGGGTTGGAGCACCGCGGCTACCGTTGCAAAAATGGCTGCAATGCGGAAAGCCCGGGTGTGGAAGTGCACGTTTTTGTGCTTCAAAATCATGAGCGCGTGCACGCCAGCCACCGCAAAACCCGTAGCTGCGAAGGCTGCCAACGACATGTGAAGCGCCTGAGAAAGCCAGGCGTTGTTGAACATGGCCCGCATAGGGTCAATATTCAGGTACTGCCCATTCACGTAGTCGAAGCCAGCGGGGCTGTTCATCCAGGCGTTGGCTGCTACCACCAGAATGCCCGAAGCTAGCCCACTGACCCCCACAATGACGCCCGTAAACCAATGAAACCACGGATTGAACCGCCCCCACCCATACAGGAAAAAGCCCAGGGCAATGGCTTCGATAAAGAAAGCAGTGCCCTCCAATGAAAACGGCATCCCGAAGATAGGGCCGGCGTGTTCCATGAACTTGGGCCAGAGCAAGCCCAACTCAAACGAGAGCACCGTGCCTGATACGGCCCCGGTTGCAAAGAAAATAGCCACGCCCTTGCTCCAGGCCTTGGTTAAGTTCCTGTAGTTATCGTCGCCGCTGCGCAACCACTGGAAGTGCGAAACGGCCATGAAGAACGGCATCACCATGCCGATACACGAGAAGATAATGTGAAATCCCAGCGACAACGCCATTTGGGAGCGGGCGGCAAAGAAATCGTCCATAGCACGAACACCTAACGCGTGAAGCCGCCCCAACCGGAGCGGCAGAAAGCCAGAGAGGCCGCGTGGCGCGTCAGCTACGGCAGCAGCCCACCTGATACAACACCCGAAAGTAGTGGCGGTTTGCTATGGTTGGCTGTAGTATCCTCTCAATTTTCGAACCCGGTGACGCCTAGATGCTGCCGCAGTACAGAATCGGGCGCGTGTGGCGCTGCCAATAGTCGGACTGAAGTGTATGGGTGCGGGTAGCTCGCGTGGTAAGTTGCTGATCTTTCCCGTATGTGTGGTTGCCAAGCTGCATTTGCCCGCTGTAGGTGTCTTCCCAGCCCGCAATCAGGTAAGGAAACTGGTCTTCGAAGACAATGGTGAGTGTGCGCCGGGCATCAGGATACAGGAGCGTGTAGGCTAGCAGCGGTGTACCAGGCTGGGCGGGCTTGAACGCCGCCCCATGGTACGGAGCAAGCGTAGCCGTGGCTTTTTCTACTCCCAGCGGCCGATGGCGCAGCCGCGCCGCCACCGTACCCGGAATAATGCGCAGCGGCCCCAATGGAAGTGCCCGCGGGGTAAGCCGAATCCGCGCCCACAACTCATCCTCCAGCACCACCGCTTCCAGCGTCCGGCTTTCGTCGGCCTCTTGCTGAAAGTAGGAGTGTGCTTCCAGTTGGTAGCGTGCACCGCGTAGGTTCAGCTGGCTATACGTCTGCCCGCACCATTCCTGCACCGAGGTTACTACCTTGAGGGTGCGCGGAAACTGCTGTACCGCTACGGGGGTAAACACAGACGTAGCGAGGGAGTAGTCGTAGATGCCCGTCGTGAAGCGCCGCACTTGGTTCATCTTCAGCACCGAAGTAGGTTGCTCAGTGCTTGAGCCACCTTCAAATTTTACTTGCTGCTGAGGCAAGAAATCCTCGGTTACAAATACCAGCACGGCTTCGCCAGGGTGCAAGTCGTCGTAACGGTTTTGGGTGAGCTGGTAGCGGCTGAGCTCTGCTTTTCCCGCGTACCAATAGCGCTGAAACTCTGCTGAGACAGGCTTGGGAGAAACGGTAGTGGGCTGCTCCGGCGCGGCCGAACAAGCAAGCAGGAGAAAAACGGCAGCCCCAGCCACCAAAATGCGCACAGCAGGCATGGGAGATGTAGCGGCTTGGTTAGTGAGAAGCTGTTTTAGAAAAGACCTGGATAACCACAATACCGCTCAGAATGAGCAGCAGCCCAAGTATAGCAGGGGCATCTGGCACTTGCTTGTATAACACCACGCCTACCAGCGTAATCAGTAAGATACCTACCCCCGACCAGATGGCGTAGGCAATACCCACGGGAATTACCTTAATGGTCAAGCTCATGCAGTAGAATGCTACCCCGTAGCCGATAACAACGATGACACTAGGCCACAGCCGCGTAAAACCCTCGGAAGCTTTGAGGGCGGAGGTAGCAATAGTTTCTGACACAATAGCTAGCAGCAGAATAAGCCAGTTTTTCATGGCCTACTTTCCTCGTTGTACGGCGAACTCGCGGTAGCCCTGCACCTCACCCGCCCGCACAACTACCTTCTCTACGCGGGCCGCAGGCGGACCCTGCTGGCACCACGCTTCCAGGGCATTCAGGCTTCGGCAGACCCCTCCGCCTCAATACTTACGGTGCCATCCTCGTTGTTGCGTACGGTGCCCGTAAGTCCAAGACGACTGGCTTCCTGCTGGGTACTTTGGCGGTAGAAAACGCCTTGCACGCGGCCGTGCACCTGAAGAGTTCGGTGTTCGATGGACATGAAAAAGCAGTTTGATGGTTGGTAATATGTACGAAGGTAGGCCGCGGGCGGGCCCATTGCTTCGTATAACTTGCTCGGGCGGCTTTCAGTTAGGTGCACCTATCCATATGCTTGCTTACGCTGCTTTCTTCAGTTCATCACGTCATGTGCTACCTGCTCCACCGCTGCCTATCCGATGGCAACGTGCAAATGCATGCCACTGCCCGCAACGGCCGCCTGCCCTGGCACGAAGAACATGCTGGGCAGCGCCGCTGGCTTTTCGTTTTCGCTAGCTAATGGAGCGCTGGCGTTGTTTCTGTTCTATGTCTTCTTCCCGCCCTTCTGGCCTACCCTTGCTGCACCAGCGCTGGAGCCAGCTACTGTTTGCTCACTGGCCCGTGGCGCCCAGCTTGCTCCGGCCCTACCTCCCACCCCGGCTTGCGCTTGATGTGTTTGCAGGCCAAGCATGGCTAGGCGTGGTACCGTTTTCCATGAGTGGCGTGCGCCCGCCCGGCCTGCCTACCGTGCCGGGGCTGCGCACCTTGCACGAGCTAAACGTGCGCACCTACGCCTGCCTCGATGGTGTTCCGGGCGTGTGGTTTCTATCGTTGGATGCCGACAGCTTTCTGGCCGTGGAGCTGGCTCGTGCCCTCTTCCACCTGCCGTACTTGCACGCTCGTATGCAGTTTACCCAGCAGGACGGCACCCTGCACTTTGCTAGCACGCGCACGCATCGGCACATGCCTCCCGCTACGTTTGCCGCTAGCTGGACGCCCGGTGCGGCCCTTCCCCAGGCTCAGCCTGGCTCTTTGGAGTACTTTCTCACTGAGCGCTACCACCTGTACACCGCCGGCCCCACACTACCACAAGCTATACAGAGCCCGCATTTGTGGCGCGGTACGCTTTGGCACGAGCCCTGGCAGCTGCGCCAGGCCACCTTACATACGTGGGAGTCTACCCTAATTGAAAGCCATGGGCTGCCTACGCCGCAGGGGCAGCCACACCTGCTGGCCGCCGAGCCGGTAGATGTTCGAGTGTTGGGGCTCCGGCGGGTGTAGCAGCTGTTTTATCTGCGCTTTCTAAACTTCGCGCTGGCGCACGGCCTCAAAGGTCAGGATAGCCGTAGCGGTGCTCACGTTAAGCGAGTCGATGGCCCCGCGCATAGGAATGATAATGGTCTGGTCGCAGGCCTGGAGTAGGGCAGGCGTAAGGCCGTCGGCTTCGGTGCCCATCACCAGGGCTGTGGGGCCGCGAAAGTCGCAGGTAGTGTACGGAACGGCGTGCTCGGTGAGGGCCGCCGCGTAGGTACGAATGCCGTGGTGGCGGCACCAGGCCAGCAACTCGTCGCGGGTGGTGGCAATGGTCGGCACCGTAAATGAGCACCCAATGCTGCTCCGAATAGCGTTGGGATTAAATAAGTCGGTACGCGGGTCACAGACTATGACGGCAGTAGCCTGCGCGGCATCGGCAGTCCGCAAGATGGCGCCCAGGTTTCCGGGCTTCTCCACCGCTTCCAGCACCAGCAGCAGCGGGGCCGCGGGCAAGGGCAGTGCATCCAGTGTACGCTTTGGGGGCTGGGCCAACGCCAATACCCCATCGGACCCTTCGCGGTAGGCTACTTTCTCGAATACAGCCTTCGATACCTCAAACCACTCCGTAGTGCCGCGCCCAAATAAGTCCCGCAGCTGCTGCTGACGCTCGGCCCCGGCTAGCTCGGCGCACACAAAAAGCGCCGGAACCACTACGCCCGCGCCGTGCGCAATGGTCAACTCCCGCAGCCCCTCTATGATAGTGAGTCCTTGGGCCCGCCGCTCTGAGGACTTTTGCTGGAGCTTGAGCAGGTTTTTGATACGCGGATTTTGGGGGCTGGTAATGAGGTCGGGCATGGGGGAAAACCGGGCGGGGGCAACTCCGGCAGCGCGAAGATACGGCAGCTACTCCGATGCGCCCCCAGGAACTTGCAGCCCCACACAGCTACGCCGGGCAGACAAAAGCAACCGGAGGCAAAGTACCGCAACTGTGGAGCCCAACCCGTACTCTTGCATTCGCGTAGGCGCCCTGCCTGCCCTCTGTTCAGCCACGCTTTTCCTGATGCGGTTACAACTCAACACCAAAATTATTCTGGGCTTCAGTATTGCGCTACTCGTGCTGCTGCTCACTTCCATTGCCGCCTACCGTAGCATTCAGCAGCTTAGCTTCTATACACGCCAAGTAGAGCACACCTACCAGGTTATTCAGCACACTTCGGAGCTGCGCACCAAAGTGCGCGACGCCCAGGCTTCCGTGCGGGGCTACCTGCTGCTAAACGATTCAACCTTCCTACCCACTTACCTTGAGGCAGTAGAAGCGTGGCATACCGACTTTGATGCCCTGCAGATTCTACTGCGTGACAACCCCGAGCAGCTTGACCGCCTAGATACGCTACGGCGGATAGTAGCAAGCGAGAAGGTGCTGCTGGAGAAGTGGCGCCAAGTGCCCCCTTCCCCCTACGCTGCCCGCGACCTGACCCGCGCCGACCGCTCTGTATTGCGGACGCTACGTGCCGTCGTTCTGCGCATTCGGAACACCGAGAATACCTTGCTGGAAGGCCGGGCCAAAAATCAGGATTTCTACGAAAACACCACCCCACTAGCCATTGTCGTATCGGCGGTGCTGGCCATACTCATTGTGCTGTGGCTATTCACCAAAATCAGCCAGGAGCTGCGGGCCAACCAAGCGCTGCAATTGGAGCTGGCCAATACCAACGCGGCCGTTTCGCACCGCATTCACATCATTGAGGAGCTAGCCAACAAAGTGGTACAGGGCGACTACACGGTTAAGATCAGTGACCAGGAGCAGGACAGCTTAGGCAACTTAAGCTCTTCCCTCAACCGCATGACCCAAACCTTGGACGAAAGCTTTGCGGCGCTGGAAAAGCGCAACCAGGAGCTCGACCAGTTTGCCTACGTGGCCTCCCACGACTTGAAGGCTCCGCTGCGGGGCGTGGTTACGGTGATGAAGTGGATTGAGGACGAGTTGCCGCACGAACTCAGTGACCAGATGCGCCAATACTTGGAGATGATGAAGGGCCGCCTGCATCGGCTGGAAGACCTCATCAACGGGCTGCTGGCCTACGCCCGCGCCGGCCGCACCCAGCGCCAGGTAGAGGAAGTCAATGTGCAGCAACTGGTAGCCGAAGTGAAGGAGCTAGTGGTGCCGGTTGGCTTTCAGGTGCTCACGCCCGAGCCCCTGCCCACGCTGATTGCCGACCGCCTGAGCCTGCAACAGGTGTTCACCAACCTGATGGGCAACGCGGCCAAGTATCATCACCAGGCTGCGGGCACCATCACCGTCACCAGCCGCGATGTGGGCCAGTGCTACGAATTTCGGGTGCAGGACGACGGGCCCGGCATTGCGCCGCAGTTTCACGAGAAAATTTTCCTGATGTTCCAGACCCTACGCGACCGGCACACGGCCGAGAGTACGGGCATTGGCCTTAGCATCGTCAAAAAAATAATTGATGAGCAAAAAGGCACTATTCACGTAGAATCGACGGAAGGCGACGGTGCAGCATTTATCTTCACGTGGCCAAAAGAAGTAGCTAGTTCCTAGCGGCACTACCCTAGCACTGCTTTCTTCCGCAAATACCCCTCCCCTATGCGCTCAGTACTGCTCGTCGAAGACGATTTCTTTGATACCATGACGGCCAAGAAGGCCTTCGAAAAGTTTAACGTACCCCACACCCTGCACACGGCCTTCAACGGTCTGGAAGCCCTAGACCTGCTGCTGGGCCGTAATGGTGCGGAGCCCATCCGGCCCCTGCCCGAGGTAATTTTGCTGGACCTGAACATGCCCAAAATGAATGGGCATGAATTTCTGGCCGAGCTGCGAGGAACGGCAGAGCTTAGCGACATTCCGGTGTTTATTACCACTACCTCCAGCATGGATGTAGACCGTCTGAATACGCAAAACTTGGGGGTGAGCGGCTACATCCTCAAGCCCCTGGATTTTGAGAGCAGCCCCGACATGGTAGACAGCATGAACTTGCTGGAAAAGCTGCTGAAGTAGCCGAAGCCAACAGCACAATTTTAAACCTGCGAAGTTTCCTTATAGGGATGCTCCGCAGGTTTTTTTGCTATTTGGGAGTCATGGATATTGCGTTGTTTATATTAATTATCGTTGCGGGCGTCGGCTACATGTATTACAGCCGTTTTCAGCAGCAGCTTGACGATTTGCGCCGCGACTTACGCAAGCGCGACGACACCCAGGCGCAGCTAGAAAGGCGGCTTCAGCTACTAGAAGAAACCCTCCGCCACACTACTCTCCCAGCAGCGGCCTCACCACTGCCCAAGCCACCACTGGTAGTGGCTACTAGCCCGGCGGCCCCACCAGCCCCAGCCCCGCCAGTGACGGCGCCTCCCCCCGTTGTGGCACCGCCCATAGTGCCAGCAGTACCGGTACTACCTCCTGCTCCGCGCCCGGCTGCTCCTACTCCGGTTCCGGCGCCAGTAGCCGCGCCCCTTGCTGCTGCGGCACCACCCGTGGTAGTGCCTGAGGTGGCCC
Source organism: Hymenobacter sp. AT01-02 (assembly GCF_000961955.2). Lineage (NCBI taxonomy): Bacteria > Pseudomonadati > Bacteroidota > Cytophagia > Cytophagales > Hymenobacteraceae > Hymenobacter > Hymenobacter sp. AT01-02. The sequence goes on along the minus strand of NZ_JZIR02000001.1, from coordinate 6,500 downwards.
GGCACCTTGCTCCGCCCGTGGCAATCCCACCAGTGGTAGCACCCAAGCCACCCATGCCAGCCGGCCCTACCTGGTGGGACCGGGTCGAGCGTTTGTTACTTGAGAACTGGACCGGTATTCTGGGGGCTGTAGTACTCGTGACAGGTGTAGGATTTCTGGGCATATACACCGCCTTGCGGCTCGCCCCGGTTTACCGCTTCCTGCTGATTACTAGCTTGGCGGTCGCGCTCCTGGGCTCTCGGGTGTACTTGCGGCGTTTTGCATTTGCCGAAAAACTAAGTGTGTGGCTGCAAAGCAGTGCGGCGGCTATTTTCCTGTTTGCTTGCGTGGGTTCTGTCAGTATTGCAGGGCTCCGCTGGGCCGAGCCACCCCTCGACTACCTGCTGCTGTTTGCGGGCGTAGCCCTCAACCTTTACCTTGCCTGGACGGCCAGCCGCGAGTCAGTAGCCACGCTGCACGGGGTGTTGAGCTTGGTGTCGCTGGCGGTGCTGCCACCCACAGTTATTACCCTGGCCGCCGCTACTGGCGTCACGGTGTTCAGCATCAGCATTACGTACCGCGAGCGGTGGAAATATCAGTTGCTCCTCACGCTGGTGAGCTTTTTCTGCTTCCACCTCTACTGGCACGCCCAAGTCGTAGCACTCAGCCGGCGTTGCGCTTGGTGGCCATGGGCTTGGTGCTGCTGGTAGGTGTTGCCGCCGCCCTTGTGCAGTATCGGCGCATTTACGCACAGGCAGGCTTCGTGCCTTTGCTGTTTGTAGCGCACTTACTCAACTGGACTTTCCTAGGTATTAACCTGTACTTGTATAGCACTGGCTCGCGCTGGAAAACTATTCCGCTGGGCTTAGGAGCTATTGCTACCTTCTTCGTGGCTCGTCATGCCCGCCGCCTCGGTATCCGCTGGCTCTTCCGCACCGACACCCTGATTTCGCTGGCCCTGGCGTTGGCTACGGCCCTGTCCTTGCAGGGCTGGCAGGCATCGGGCAGCGTGGTGTTGCTATTTGTGCTCCTAGAAATGATGGTGGTAGCCGTGGTGATGGCCCGCGAAAACGAGCCAGTAGTCTTCCAGGTAGCGTCTATTGGCTTGCTCCTGACCGCAGCCGGACAGATTCTGCTGAACGCGGCACTAGTTTCTACCTACACCCCCGCAGAACTCTACCGTCACGTGGGTGTGCTACTGCTCTCCGCAGGGCTAGTTACGGCGTACTTCCGCTGGCTTGGTACTCGCCCACGGCCTACCGGTGAGGAAGCAGATGTTACCTTATCGGGATTTGCGAGCGAGGTATTGAATACTACAGGCGTGGCGGGCAGCCTGCTGGCTGCTGGCGCAGCCGGGCTGCTTTCCTATGCCCTGCACCAGTGGCCCCAGCCTCCTATTACAGCACTGTTAGTAGCCTCTACCCTTGTAGGAGCAGGACTATTGGGGCTGGCAGCATGGGTTCGGCCCGTGGCTGGCTGGCTGGCGCGCGTGCACATAGGCACGGGTCAATTAGTACTGCTTCTTACTATCATGGGGCTGCACCAAGCTGGTATGAACTGGCCTAGCGTAGGACTAATCTTGTATCTGGAACTGCTGGTAGCAGCGGCCGTGCTGGGCTGGAAGCAAGAACGACTGTTGCTCCGCCTCCACGTGCAGGCCATTCTACTCGGGACTTTGGTGCTGCCTATTGTGGTGCATGAGTCTACCAGAAGCGCACTTCCTACCTGGCACCGCGCAACGGTGCTGCTCGTTGCCGCCTTCACTACGTTGGTATGGCAGCTAGTAGCAGCGCGCCGCTTTCCGGCTTTCGATGAGCTGCCCGTAGGCCCCACGTACAAAGTGCGCCTAGTAGGTGCGTCGGTAGGGTGGCTGCTGCTTACTAGCTGCGCCTACTACTACTCGCACGCGTGGCTGGGCTGGGCGGCGGCCCCAGTGCTGGCGGGGCTGCTTGTACTCCGGCGCTATGTAGCAGCACCCGGCGTATGGGCGGGAGCTATGCTAGCAACTTTGGGGCTTACAGCTATGCAGTGGAGCGTAGCCTTCGATATACACCGCCCCAACGCCTTGCAAGGAGTGCTGGCCCTGCGCTACCTAGTCCCTCTGGTAGCCGTAGCCGCAGTAGGTTTGCGGGTGAGCTGGGTAGCGGCCCAAAGCCGCTATGTCCGCTGGCCGTGGCTGTACTTACTGGGCGCCCAACTGCTGGTGCTCACTTCACTACTCCCTGGCCCGGCGCACTACTATTTCCTGACGATGCTCTTATGGTTAGGTCTAGCAGGCGTGGCCTGTATAGCGGCCATAGGATTCCGACATTCCTCCCCCACCGAGGCAGAAGTTGCGCGCCAGGGCTACCCCGACCGCTATTTGCTGCACTTAGGATACGCTTTCTTGGGGTTGGCTTTGTGTGTGCACGTAGGATGCATTATGCCGGCAACGGGCACGGCGGCAGGCATCCCAGAGCACCGTCTTTCGGCCCTAGCCATGTTGGTGGCCTTGGCGGGCGTGGCGGCATTGCGGCCGCCCATGGGGCTACTGCAGTACCGCTCGTGGCGGGTGCTGCATCCGTGGCTGCCCGAAGCAGCCTTGGGCCTCTGGACGCCCACTCTGTTGCAGGAGTTGCGGGGCCCCTGGTACGGGCCGTTCTTGCTACTCACGGCCTTCCTGCTCACGTGTGGTGCTCGTCATTTACCCGAGCGGGTACGCCGCATGTGGGCTTACGGCCGCCTCTATTATTGGCTAGCAGCGGGAGCGGCCGCTATAGCTGCCTTGAGGCACTTATCGCCCGCCGCTATTCTCACGCTAGACTGGTGGGCCGTGGCGCTTACCGCAGTAGGGTTGTTTGGCTACACAGCCCTAACGCTGGTACCCAGCCAGTTGGTACCGCCCAGCCTGCCGACCGCTGCTGGGTGGCTGCGGCCTCTCACTCATATTGCTCCCAAAGCCCTAATGAGTGCGCTCCTATACCCGGCATTTGTGGTGCTGTCCCTGCTGCTCATCCAGTCCTTCGACCGGTCCGTGCTTACGGTTTTGCTCACGCTGGAATGCGTGGCGGTATTTGGGACCAGCATTGCACTACGGCGGCGCGATATGCGTTATGTAGCCCTGGCAGGTGTGCTGGTATGTTTGGTACGGCTCGTATTTTTCGACCTCAGCCAACGCGATACGTTCACCCGCGCCCTGGTATTCATTTTCATGGGACTGCTCTTACTGGGTATGAACGGGTTATACTCGCGCTTCAAAGCTCGCTTTGAGGCCGCCGACATCCCCGACTCACTAGTGCCGCCCGCCGCTGACCCGCCAGTAGCCTAGGCTTGGCGGCTTCTTCTTCACCTAATTTCCACTCGGCACCGGCCCTATTCCGGCATACGTTCTTATCTACACCTCTTATGCAGCTCCGCTCCTTTCTGATGGCCGTGCTCTGCACGCTTGCTGTTCCGGGTTTGGCCCAACAGACGCCTCGCCAGCTCAACACCCTGCCAGGCGCTCCTGTCCCTACCACGCCCCCACCGGCTACTACTCCTGCTCCCAGCCCAACGCCCGAAACGCCGGTATCCGTGGCGCCGACTCCCGCCGATACTACCCGCCGGACGGTTCAGACTGCTCCCCGCACCATTGCCGAACCACCCGCCGTATCAGAAGCAGAGCGCCGGCAGCGGCAAGCGGTGCTTCCCCCGGCCAATACCACCCGTTTTGCAGTGGGCTTGAAATCGGGGCAGGTGATGCGCGCCTATGACGTGGAAATAAAGCAGCCCGTATTTGGTCGCACGTTTTTGCTGCTCGATGGGCAGCAGCGTTTTGAAATGGACCAGGTACGCTACTACGAAGATGAAACAGGATTTTATGTGCGCACTACCCTACCGGGCCGCAGCAAGCGCGAGACCACGCTGCGCCGCGACCGGGTGGGTCGTATTAGCCTCTATTCCATCACCAGCCAGCAGTACGTAAACAACCCCTATGGCTACAGCCCCTACGGCTACGGGCGCTATGGTGGGTTTGGTGGCTTCCCGTACGGCGGCTACCGCACCGTGAAAACGGAGTACTTCAGCAAAGACAACGGCCCCATCGAAAACATGACCATCCGCAACTTGCAGCTGGCCGTGTCCGACAACCCTGGCAGCAGCCAGCTACTCAGCAACGCCCGCCGCTACCAAACGCTCACGACCCTGAGCTACGTAGGCGCCGGTGGCCTTTTGCTGGCGGGGGTCCTGTCTAGCTTCAGCACCAGCTCCAACAATGGCTTCAATATCTCCCCGCTGATGTACGCCGCTATTCCGCTGGCTATTGTACCCTTGGTTATTGGTGGCAAACAGCAAAACAGCGTCAAGCAGGCCATCATGCTCTACAACCGAGGTCAGTAATTTCTGATACCCTCCAATGTTGCCCTTTTCAGTCCCACCTGGCTGCCGCGCCGGGTGGGATTTCTTTTTGCGCCAACCTCAACCTAGAGGCCAGGGCTGCGCGTAAGCGCTAAGGTGAAGCCTGCCCTCTCCCCCGACACACTAGCCCAGCGCCGCGACCTGGCCTTATGGGCGCATGAGCGGCTGTGCGCCGAATATGGTGCGCCCTTTCCCTTTTTCAGCACGAAAGACCCACTTAGTGAGCTGATCAGTTCCTTGCTTTCTCACCGCACCCGCAACCAAGACTCGCACCGGGCCTACCAGCAGTTGCGGGCTCGATTTCCTACCTGGGACCAAGTGCGCGATGCCCCTACGGCCGAAGTAGAAGAGGCCATCAGCCCCTGCACGTGGCCCGAGCAAAAAGCGCCCCGCCTGCAGCACATCTTGCGCGAAGTAGGCCAGCGCTGCGGCGGCCCCTGCGACCTAGAGTTTCTGGCCGACTTACCCATCCCGGAGGCGCGGGCGTGGCTGGAGCAGCTGCCTGGCGTGGGTCCTAAAACCAGTGCCGCCGTGCTACTTTTCAGCACCCTACGTCGCCCGGCCATGCCCGTCGATAGTCATCATCACCGGGTGGCGCAACGCCTAGGGCTGATTGGGCCGAAGGTGGGCACGGAGCTTCGCATGCGCTACTGGACGCCTTGCTCCCCCCGGATTGGGACGCCCAACAGGTGTACGACCACCACGAAGCCCTAATGTTTCATGGCCAAAAATGCTGTTACTTCCACACCCCCGCTTGTGGACGTTGCGTGGTAGCGGCCCGTTGCCCCTTCGGGCAGGCCCGCCTGGGTACGGCGGCCCAACTGACACTCCTGTAACTTTGCTGGCGCGCGAGCCCGCTTCGTTTTCTGCGGGCAGGGCCGATGGTCTTCCATATCACTCCTTCTTTCGGTGCCTGTTCTGCATCTCAAAGCCAAGCCTAATGCCCGCACCACTCAGTTAGTGGTTGGGCCAGATGGCAGCATAACCGTACGCCTCCAAGCCCCCGCCCACGATGGTAAGGCCAATGCCTGCCTCCTAGCCTACCTGGCGGAGGTATTTGGCGTGTCGAAATCCAGCGTTACGCTGCTCAGCGGGCATACCGCGCCTTTCAAGAAGGTGGAAATTACGGACCTCACCGAGCAAGCCTTTCAGGCGGCTTTGCAGCCTTTTCGCCAGTAGTCCGTATCGGGTAGCACGTGGCATTTTTGCTCGTTTGACCTGTTCCTACCGGCTGCTTGGCGGCCTCTTTTTCCCCTCTTCCGATGCTATTTCCTACCTGGGCCGTTGCTGGCTTCTGGGGCCTGGTTTCTGGCTCCGCTCTGCTGCTGGGTGCAGCAGCTGGCTACTTTCTGAACGTACCGCAACGCCTCATTGCCGCTATCATGGCGTTTGGCAGTGGGGTGCTTATCTCCACTCTTTCTCTGGAACTGATGGAGGAAGCCTACGAAAAAGGCGGCTTCGACTCCACTGGGCTCGGCTTTGTGGGCGGTGCGGCGGCCTACACCTTCGCCAATTGGCTATTAGCGCGCTACGGCGCCAAGCACCGCAAACGCTCTGGGCATCAGCAACACGCTGAGCGCACTGCGGTGCAGCAGGGCCAAAACCCCGGCAACAAAAGCGGGGCCGATAACGGCATGGCTCTGGCCATTGGCGCATTGCTCGATGGTATTCCCGAAAGCATTGTGATTGGGCTAAGTATGCTGGCAGGCGGGACGGTAAGCATGGTGGCCGTAGTAGCCATTTTTCTGAGCAACCTACCGGAAGGACTATCCAGCGCGGCGGGTATGAAAAAGGCTGGGCGTACTCCCCAGTACGTGTTGCTACTATGGGCCGGTATTGCCGTCATTTCGGGTCTGTCTTCCCTACTTGGCTACACGGTGTTCAGTGGGTTCTCTGCCGACGTAGTAGCGGCCACTACTGCCGTATCAGCCGGGGCCGTGCTGGCCATGATTGCCGACACAATGATTCCTGAGGCGTTTGAGGTGGCGCATAATTTCACCGGCCTCATTACCGTGCTTGGGTTCTTAGTATCCTTCGTACTTAGCAAAATGGGCTAGGAAGCTACACGCCCGTAATTAAGCAGGAATTGGTACTTGCAGGTTTGAGCAGTTAGCCAAACTTCCTCATCTTCACACGCAACTAGAAAG